>CAVKLD010000010.1:0-37948 GCA_963657065.1 bacterium | reverse complement strand
GCGAAATACTCCGCGACGCCCGAAAAGCTCGACAGTATTGTAAACGATATGGATGCGCTTGTAACACCGCGTGAAACAGGGGATGACTCCGCACGTGATAACGATGTTGCAACCCGCGTTGCCAATATCGTTAAAGAATTTTTTGACACGAACAGCTCCCTGTTCGTCGGCACTCCCGTTGAGGGCATGGAGTACGACAGCCTTCACGACCTTATCGGACTACTTGTTCAGGGACTCGTTTTCCGCGACAGCATTATCACTCTGCTTGTGCAGAAAATATACCCGATGATAGTTGATTTGCTCGAAAATCAAGTCGTCGGGGCGATAAAAGACAAAACAACATCGGCCATAGCCGATTGGACTGAGGATATTTTGGGGAAAATTATTACAAACAACGGTCTTGCCATTTATCCGGATGCCTTGGCGGGAAAGCTGGAGGGTTACAATAATCCTGCGTATTCTTCCACGATTACGATATTGAAGAACGCGGGGAAAAATTGGGACAACGTTAATTTTGATGCTCTGACATGGGGCGTTGACAGCGCAGCTATCGATAAAAAAGCAGACGTCTTCATTGATGCTGCCTGCGCCGCGCTGAGCGGATTTACATTCCTGCTTGTTACCGTAATGTGCGGTGATAAGGAGAGTTTGGACTGTCAAAAAAGCGGTAAACGTGAGGAAAAAAACGATTGGCACGAAGACGGTCAGTATAACAAATATTATGACAAGACATTGCTTACAATTCTAGGTGATTTCAAACTTCGCTCACAGGGAGCATATACAAAACTTATCATCCCGCTCATGCGTGTTCTCGGTCTTGAAGAACAGACCTCATACGGTACAGGCTGTTACGGATATCTTTCAACTGAGGCATACCATACCAAGGTTGATGAGAACGGAGACAACTGCCTTCGTATGATTCTCGAGCCGATTATCTATTGGGTTACGGATGTTCTCGGAACTAAGCCGTTTGAAACACTTATGAATGTTCTGCCCAACCTTGTCAACTTCCTTTCAAGGTCATCGAGTGTTGCAATTAGCGATGACTGGTGTGATGTTGAAAAGGCAAGCGATGACAATCACGACAATTTCAGCACATGTCAGACACATTCCCTTTGGGAAATTTTGGGTGGTATTCATATCTTCATAATTTGGGCTGGTCACACAAAGATTTATTCCGCAAGTGTTGCTTCGCTTCTGAGTGGGCAAGAAAAAATGCTTTCGAGCATCAACGGTCTTTTGGGCAGTGTGCTTAAGCTGCAGTACAAGACCGGTACCGTCGACCATGTCGATCCCGTAGCGTATCTTATGAAGACTGATTACTCGAACAGTAACGGCACGCTTAAATCGGGCACGCTTGTTATAGTTAATTCCGCCGAATACGAGCTTTTCAAAGAAATATTCGTTTTTGACGACACAACATCGGACGCAGATAAAGCGAAGTACACTGCAATGTACGACGCATACATGACTGTATACTCCAACCTGACGGAAACATCTTACTCTACTGTCAAGGATGAAAAGCATACCCGCGCACACGACAACGTTACGTATGTTACAAAACCCTATAAGATTCCCGCCATTCAGGAGGGCAAGCTCGTATCGTGCGGAACGGTCAGGTCGGACTGGAACACTCTCGTAATCAAAAATCCCGGTCAGGTGCTGCTCTACGTGCTGCGCTATGTTTGCTCTGCTCTCGGCTACAAATATGACCTTTCAATGTACGTGGAGGACAGCGAAGATTACGATCTCCCGTACCTTATCGAATGCTTCGGACTTAACACGGAGCAAAAGCTGTTTAACGGTCTTGCGCTCGGCGATATTATATATAACGTAATGCTTCATCCCGACGACGCTATTTGTGCGCTGCTCGAAATTTTCTACGCAAACGAGGACGGCGACTACTACGCTCACAAGGGTTATACTTATCCTTTGAATAGTATAAATTATCACCAGAACACGCTTTTAAACAAAACGATAAATCCCACTCTTTCCTACGGTACGCAGGTCACATACTCGAAGTATTGGACAAAACAGTATGCGGACGATGTGCTTAACAATGTTGAGGAACTTCTTACGAGCGTTATGAAGATGCTCGGAAAGACGGAATTTGCGGACGGCATCGGTGCATTTCTCGAAAACATGCTCAATGAAAAAGTTTTCGGCAATGCGCTTGTCAATAAACTGTTCAACAAGATTTATCAGCTTTTGTCGGGTCTTAACAAGAAAGTAAACGTTCAGGTTATTCTTAAAAACGCGCTCGATGTCGATTATTCACCGAATTCAATCGCAAAAGCGTTAAGGGGCATGACCGGAACTACGCCCGCTTACTACGAAATTGTTCAGATTGACGACTGGTCGAAATTCTTCACCGACAGTGAGGGCAACACGATAGATCGTGAGCTTGACTGGGGCATAGACAGTGCTCAGAACCGCGGCGAAATGTTCCTCAAAACGCTCTCCGCGCTTCTTTCTCCCGCCGCATTTTTGATAAAATATCTCTTTGCGGATAACACGCTCAATGTCCTCGGACTTGTCAAACTGCCGTCGTATGCCGGTTATCAGTATGCGTTTATCGCGTTGCTTGAGGCTCTTTCGTGTCCGAATATCCTCTCGTACAGTGATTATTACGAGTCGACTCTTGTCGCCGATATCGGAAACGCGAATGCAATATACAACCTCTTTGCTCCGCTGCTCGGACTGCTCGATAAAGTTTACGCCGACCCGGTAAACACCTTGTTGGAGCTTATTCCGAACCTGTTGTTCTTCATTTCGATAGGCGGACTCAATGACTTGCTTAATAACCTTCTTCACTTCGCATACGTTATTCTTGATGTGTTAAGCCCTATAGTCAACGGATACGATATCTTAAACGGTCTTATATCCAACATTCAGATAGGCGGTGCTGCGCTTAACCTTACGCTGCCGCTTGACATCGACTTCAACGGGTTTGCAAGCGACCTTATCGGAAGTCTTGTCGGTGATTCGCTGAAGATAAACGGAGTTTCGATTTCGCTGCCGTACATTGATTTCCATACGCTCTGCTTCGGCGAACTTACAAAGTTCCAGTCGAAGGAAATACGTACAACAGTTCACCTTAAGTCGACGGGCAGCGACCTTCTGACCGCAGTGCTCCGCTTCGTGTTCGAAACGGTCTTTATGGACGAAAACCGTCAGGCTGTCGCGGAAATAATCGACAAAGCGGCAGGCGAGGGCAAACTCGACGCATACGACAAAGAAACGCTCGATGATACGCTCGCCGGTTTGTATGACCTGATGGAAACTTATCAGGTGCCCGACATGCTTTTGTACGTCGTTTATATCCTTGTAACAAAGTTGACTCCCGTTTCTTCGACGCTGGCAAGCCGTTTCGCCGCAAACGGTTTGACGCTGCAAGAGTTTATCTCGTCTGTAAACGATCCCGATAAATTTGCGGAGTACCTGAGCAAGCTCCTTACCAAACAGGAAGATGCGCCGACAGGTGATGAAACTCCCGATAAATCGGCTGTTCCCGGATTGTGGGCAAGAATTGCGGCATTCTTTAAGCGTTTAAGTGAGTTCTTCAAAAAACTTTTCAGTCGCTGATTTTAAAATCATTCGGCGGTCGGCGGATTTCATCCGTCGGCCGCCGGGTTTTTACCTGTTGCGTAAAGAAAAAGCGGCGGCTCGGTTTTTGTCCGAGAACGCCGCTTTGTATCAGCCGAAAATACGGCTGCTTTTATTTGTTTTCTTCAAGTTTTGCGAGTGACTGCATTTTCAGATACGCGTTGATAAATCCGTCGATGTCACCGTCCATAACGGCGTTGATGTTGCCGTTTTCGTAGCCGGTGCGATGATCCTTCACAAGCGTGTAGGGCATGAATACGTACGAACGAATCTGACTGCCCCAGCCGATTTCCTTCTGGTCGCCCTTGATGTCGTGAATGGTATCGAGATGTTCACGCTCTTTTATTTCGATGAGCTTAGATTTGAGCATTGTCATTGCAACATCGCGGTTTTGATACTGACTTCTCTCGACCTGACACGAAACGACTATACCCGTAGGGATGTGTGTAAGACGAACGGCGGAAGATGTTTTGTTGACTTTCTGACCGCCTGCGCCCGAAGCGCGGTAAACGTCCATCTTGATGTCCTCGGGACGAATGTCAACCTCGATTGTGTCGTCTATCTCGGGCATGACCTCGAGAGAAGCGAACGACGTGTGGCGTCTGCCGGATGCATCGAAAGGCGACACTCTTACAAGGCGGTGAATGCCCATTTCGCTTTTAAGATAACCAAAAGCGTTTTCACCCTCGATGAGGATGACTGCCGATTTCAGTCCGGCTTCTTCGCCGTCAAGATAATCCACCGTCGTTGTTTTGAATCCGTGACGCTCACCCCAGCGGTGATACATTCTGAACAGCATAAGCGCCCAGTCCTGCGCCTCTGTGCCGCCCGCGCCCGCATGGAACGTGAGAATCGCGTTTTTGCTGTCATATTCGCCGGAAAGCAAAGTGTCAAGCGTCTGTTTTTCTATCGTTTCTTCAATTTCATTCACGCTTGCGGTGCACTCGTCAAGCATCGAATCATCTTCTTCTTCATTGCACATTTCGATAAGCGTGAGAGTGTCGTCGTAAAGCGTTTTTAAATCTTGATATCTTTTGATTTTTGCCTTTAATCCCGCCAGCTTCTGCGAGATTTTGTTCGCTTCGGCTACGTCGTTCCAAAAACCGTCGGCTGCGGTTTTTTCCTCGAGTTCCGCCGTTTCTCTCTTGAGTTCGTCAAGTCCTATCGCTCCCGCGAGTTCATCAAGCGGTTTTTCGCTTTCCAAAAGTTTAAGTCGCAATTCTTCGTATTGAAGCATAATATTTTACCTTTCGTATAAATAAATTTCGTTTACGGATACTGTTCTACATTTTTTCTCCCCGCATAAAAAAACGCCGAAAAAGGCTGATTGTCAGGCTCGCGCTTTTTTGCCGCAATTTAAATTTCGGCAAACGCTGTTTCTTATATTATATAGACATATCACCGTTATGTCAAATGATTTTCTTTATTTTCCGCAAAATAAGTTAATGATATTATTGCAATTTTAAGCCGCATTGTATAGAATATAGGTATGAAAATTTGTATTTTTCGATAATAAACTTTATTTCAGATAATGAAAGGAATCAGCATGAGATACAAAGATATTGAATGTTCCGCCTGTTCGAAGAAGTTTGATGATAATTCCGATGTGGTTGTTTGTCCCGTCTGCGGCGCACCGCATCACCGTGAATGTTGGATTGCCGCCGGCAAGTGTGCTCATGAAGCAGAGCATGCGTCCGGATACCATTGGGAATTTCCGCAGATTCCGATCGAAAACGACGAGGATAAAAAAACAACGAACGAACCGGAACAGATTATTGGCGATTTTTTTGAAAACGGCGAAGGCGTTGTGATGTGTCAGAATTGCCACGCGCCGAATTACAGCAATGATATGTACTGCCGCGTCTGTCATGCTCCGCTGAAGGGTAATGCTGCCGATGCGGGAAAATCAGTAGGAAACGGATTCGGCGGAAATTTCGACGGCACAAATGATTCCCGTGACGGCGCAAATGCGCGTTTTGATGTAAACGAGGAGATGCTTTTCGACAGTTTTAACCGTTACGGAGGACTTAACCCCGATTCAACCATTGACGATATTCCCGTGAGAGAATATGCCGCTTTTGTCGGCGGAAAAACTCCCGGACGGATAGTAAGAAAAGTTGCGACGCTTGAACGCTACGGCAGAACCGTAGTGCCCATTTTCGGCGGTGTTTTTGGTGTCGTTTGGTTCTTTTACAGAAAAATGACCAAGGTTGGTGCGGTGATATCCGCCATAATGCTCACGCTTTGTCTTGCTGCCGGACTTTTGCAGATAACCGACGCATATAAGGATATGATAAAGGAGTCCGCCGCACTCACGGCACAGCTGTCTGATGGTACGATTTCGGTTTCCGACATGCGCGATCGTATTGTCGAAATACAGGAAGAATATTTCAGCGCAGGGCGTACAGATGCGGAGCGCACGCGCGAAAAGGTGTCCGAAGTGTTGTATGCACTTGTTTTTTACAGTGTACCCGTAATAGGATTCTTTTGCGGAATAAGCATTTACCGTACCGACGTGAGGAAAAAAATACTCCGGGCAAGAGAGCAGTGCTCGGACATGCCGTCGTATATGAACGAGCTTCAGCTTCGCGGCGGCACTTCCGCGGGACTTGCGCTTGTCGGTATACTCGTGTACGGCGCGGCAACGTTTTTTTATTCTTATTTGCCGATGATAATAGTTATGGTTACACAATAATTTTCGATACCAATCGGAGAGGAACGGAGAAGAACAATGAAAATAACAAAAGCGGTTATACCCGCAGCCGGACTCGGCACACGTGTTTTGCCCGCATCAAAGGCTGTGCCGAAAGAAATGCTGAATATCGTTGACAAACCCGCGATACAGTATCTTGTCGAAGAGTGCGCCGCCGCAGGAATAACAGACGTACTCATAATTACGAACAGGGGAAAGGGCGTTATAGAAGACCACTTCGACTATTCGTATGAATTGGAACAGAATCTTTTGAAAAATCCTGCGAAACACGCATTATACGAATCGGTGCACAGCGTCGCCGACCTGGCAAATATATATTATGTGCGGCAAAAAGAAACAAAAGGCTTGGGGCACGCCATTCTCGCAGCGGAGAGGTTTGTCGGTAATGAACCCTTCGCAATCCTTTACGGTGATGATATCATAGTTTCCGAAAACCGACCCGTTATCGGTCAGCTTATCGACGCATATGAAAAATACGGCAAATGCACCACGGGCGTAAAGGAGTGCTCAACCGAACAGGTCATGAAGTACTGCACGCTTGATGTTACGCCGCTTGAAGAGCGAATTTATGACGTGCACCGTATTATCGAAAAACCGTCAATAGATAAAATTCTCTCGCATTTTGCAATTCTCGGACGAAATGTCGTAACTCCCGACGTTTTTGACCTTATAAGAAAGACAGAACCGAATCCCGTGACGGGAGAGGTGTATTTCTCGGAGGCTATGTCAAACCTTGCCGAGGAGGGGCGTCTTCTTGCCATCGATTTTGACGGAAAACGTTACGATATGGGAAGTAAAATCGGCATAATGCAGGCAAATGTTGAAGTGGCGTTGAAACATCCCGAAATTGGCGATGAATTCAGAGAATATATAAAAACTCTTGCGGCAACTCTTTGAAAGGGCTAATATGGTAAGAAAAGAAATTTTAACGAAAAATGATGTTGTCGAGCTTGATATAACAGATTTTACATCGGAGGGCAGCGGAGTCGGACACAAAAACGGAATGGCGGTGTTTGTTGCGGGAGCTGCTCCCGGCGATACTGTTGAGTGCGTGATAATCAAGACGAAAAACAATTACGCCGTCGGAAAGCTGACAAACGTCATAAAAGCATCACACGACAGGGTGATACCCGATTGCCGCGTATTTCCGCGCTGCGGCGGGTGCGCGTTCAGGCACATTACGTACGAATCGGAACTTAAAATGAAGCTCAAACGCGTTTTTGATGCTGTGACCCGCGTTGGACATATCGACCTCGCTCCGCGTGAAATAGTTGCGTCCCCGTCCGAAAAACACTACAGGAACAAGGCGCAGTACCCCGTTGCGGTTAACGGCGGACGGCTTCTTACGGGTTTTTACGCTCCGTTTTCACACCGCGTGGTTGACTGCAAAACGTGCCTCTTGCAGCCTGAGAGCTTCGCTCAAATTCTCCGTATCGTTTCGCGATGGGTCGAAAAATATAAGGTTTCGGTTTACGATGAAACGAAACACAGCGGCTTATTGCGGCACATATACATTCGCAAGGCATTTGCCACCGGCGAAACAATGGTTTGTCTTGTGGAGAACGGCGAAAAGATGTTCAAAACCGATGTGCTTGTAAATGAGCTTTTGAAAGCCGACGAGAGTATAAAAACCGTGCTTATAAACATAAATCCCGTTGATACCAATGTTGTGCTCGGCGGTAAGAACAAGATATTGTACGGTGACGGTTATATTGAGGATGTGCTGTGCGGAGTGCGGTTTCGTATTTCCCCTCTGTCGTTTTATCAGGTGAATCACGACCAAGCCGAAAATCTTTACCGCAAAGTTCAGTCATATGTGCTTGACGGGGGGTGCGGCACCGTGCTCGACCTTTATTGCGGCGCGGGCACGATAGGACTTACGCTTGCATCAAAGGTGGAAAGGCTCGTCGGTGTTGAAATAGTTTCCGACGCCGTACGTGACGCAAAAATAAACGCGGAGCTGAACGGAATCGAAAACGCCGAATTTATATGCGGCGATGTTTCAGATGCGGCGAAAAAACTCGCCGATGAGAATATCAGACCCGATGCGGTCGTGCTTGACCCTCCGCGAAAAGGCTGTTCGCCGTCGCTGCTGAAAACAGTTGCGGAGATGAACCCGAACAGAATAGTCTACGTGTCCTGCGATCCCGCAACTTTCGCGCGTGACTGCGCCGTTTTGGGCGAGCTTGGATACACCCTCAAAGAATACACCCCGTTTGATATGTTTGCGCGTACGGCGCATGTCGAAACGGTAGGGTTGTTGACACGATAAAATTCCGATGGATGTATGCGTATTAGGAAGGAGAAAATGGATAATGAAAAAAAGAAACAAATTTCTGAGGATAATATGTTCCGTCGTTTTGGCGATGATGTTTATTTTCGCCGGCGTTATTCAGGTTTGCGCCTGTACTGCGGTTTATGTCGGTTCTGAAGCCAGTTCCGACGGCACTGTAATTATGGCGAAATCCAATGACTATCAGGACGTCTGGGCAAACTATGTCACGATAACCGAACGTGTTGAGAACAAACCCGGGAGAACGATGCCTGTTGATAACGACAAGACGGTGTTTGCGACTCTTCCCGCCACAACCTATCGCTATACATCCACGCCGTGGATGGCAAGCGCAACGACTGCAAACGGTCTTGGCAGTGATGCGACGGTATGCACGAATGAATACGGAGTTGCCATGATAATGTCCATAACATCGTTTTCGAATGCTGCCGCACTTGCTGCCGATCCGCTCGTGGAGCACGGTTTATCTGAGTTTACCGCTGTCGATCTCGTAACCTGTCAAAGTGCGACGGCAAGAGAGGGTGTTGAGGTTCTTTTGTCCCTTATTGATACCTACGGCAGCAGTGAGGTCAACATCGCCCTTATCGCCGATCAAGAGGAGGCGTGGTACGTAGAGATGTATAACGGTCATCAGTATGCAGCCGTAAAATTGCCCGATGACAAAGTGTGCGCCTTCGGAAACGAGTTTTCTCTTGAATATGCGTGTGATTACTCCGAAAGCATACTCTCAAAGGATCTTGAGAGCCTTGCAAGGGAAAACGGCTTTGCGGTGTACGGCGAGAACGGTGAATTAAACATTCTGGCGAGCTATTCCGGCGAAGAGGTTGTGACAAACTATTCCCATATGAGAACATGGATAGCGCATCGAATCATGGCTCCCTCCGCCTACGGCGATTACGACAAAAATGCATTGTATCCGCTGTGCTTTTCGGCGGAGCAAAAAGTATCTTTGCTTGACGTCATGGAAATTATGCGCAACCGCTATGAGGGCACGGAATACAGCCCCGACGAAACGGGACGCACGGACATGCGTGTTATTGGTACGGATACCGCGCTGAGTGTGCATGTTGCGCAAATATATCCGGATCTTCCCGCGGACATGTCATGCGTGACGTGGGAGAGTACAGGTCCTGCGGTGTACGGCGTGTTTGTTCCGATATCCAACGCTGCAACCGCGATAAGTGAGCCGTATGCACGCAGTCAGACGGCTGACGAAGCCGGCGTGTTCGATACGCAGCTTTATCCGTATTACCGTTTTAAGGAAATCAACACTCTCTGCGTTGAGAAAGATGCATATAAAATTTACGGTGAGCCTGTGCGTGCGTACTGGCATCAGGCGGAAACGCTTATGACCGAGAGTATGCAGACGGTTCTCAAAAACGCAGCGTCGCTTGAAGACGGCGCGGCGGCGAAACGGTACATAACCGAATACTGCAATTCCGTGCAGACGCAGGCGTTTGACGACGCCGGGCAGCTTCTTAACGATGTCCGCTGGTACATGAGCAAAAACAGCAACACTATGAAAAACGGCAGAAATCCCGAAACTCACGAGGTTATTGACGAACTCAAACAGGTTGATCCCATGGCTGTAACGCTGGATGCTTCCGCTTACGGCAAACTGCCCGAAATGACGAAAAGCGGCAGCGGTAACATTTCGTCCGCAATTGTAATTGCGGTGATTGCCGCAGCGGCGGTGATTGTCGCGGCTGTTGCCGTCATTATCGTAAGAAAACGCAAAACCGCCGACTAACGGGTTTTTCGTCGGCTTGGCGTACGCACGGGGAGTTTTTTCGTGAATGCGTATATGTGACGGCGTTTTCGTTTCGGTGTGTGCTTTTGCGCAGAAGAAGTTTTGAGTCCGATTTTTTGTAACTACTTTTTGTTTTATCCTATTGTAAAAAATCGCGGGGCAGGGTATAATTATATTTAGCGGTGTTTTTGCGCGTAACCGTTCGCGTCTCCGCAAACAATGAAAGGTGAATGCTGCAGTGAATGATATAAACGCTTTATACAAAGAATGGTGTGAAAAGGCGGTCGATCCCGAAATCGCGGAGGAGCTTAAATCCGTGGAGGGCCGGGAAGATGAAATACTCGATCGGTTTTGGCAAGATCTCTCTTTCGGCACGGCGGGACTTCGCGGTGTGCTCGGTGCGGGCACAAACAGAATGAACATATACACCGTGCGCCGCGCGACCGAGGGACTTTGCCGTTACCTTAATGATGACTTCAGTTCTCCGTCGTGCGTGATAGGCTACGATTCAAGAATAAACAGCGAGCGGTTCGCAAGAGAAGCGGCTCGCGTCCTTGCCGCAGGCGGCGTTAAGGTTTGGCTGTTTGCCGAGCTTATCCCCACGCCTGTTGTTGCTTATGCCGTCAGAGAGTTGAAATGCAGTTCCGGCATTATAATCACGGCAAGTCACAATCCGTCAAAATACAACGGATACAAGTGCTACGACGAACGCGGCTATCAGATGACGGATTTGGCGGCTGATAAGACGCTTGCCTATATCAACAAAACGGACATGTTCGGCGATTTCGGTAAAATTGATTTTGATGCCGCGGTTGAAAAAGGTCTTATCGAATACGTCCCCGCCGATGTTATCGACAAATATTACGGACTTGTCAAAACGCGGCTTGTAGAGCCGGACGTTCCCGCAAAAGCGGGACTCAGCGTTATTTATACCCCGCTTAACGGTACCGGTAACAAACCTGTCAGACGCATTCTCGATATGATCGGCATAAGAGATGTGACTGTCGTTAAAAGTCAGGAATTGCCGGACGGGAATTTCCCGACGTGTCCGTTCCCGAATCCCGAAATAAGGGAGGCTTTTAACGAAGCTCTCAAAACCGCCGAAACGAAGAAAGCCGATTTGCTCCTTGCTACCGACCCCGACTGCGACAGAGTGGGCATTGCGGTGCTCAATAACGGCGAATACAAGCTCCTTACGGGCAACGATGTAGGTTGTCTTTTGATTGATTATATACTCTCACGCAAAAAAGCGGCGGGTATTCTTTCCGACAAGCCGATTGTTATAAAATCTATCGTTACAACCGACATGGCGACGCAGATTGCGGAAAGCTACGGCGCGCAAGTCGTTAACGTACTTACGGGATTTAAGTATATCGGCGAGTATATTACACAACTCGAAGAAAAAGGCGAAGCCGACCGTTTCGAAATAGGATTTGAAGAAAGTTACGGATACCTGACCGGCGTTCATACGCATGACAAAGACGCCGTCAATGCATCTATGCTGATATGCGAAGCCGCCTCATATTATAAACTTTGCGGTAAGACGCTCATTGACGCGCTTGACGGGCTTTACGAACGTTTCGGGTATTGGAAAAACAGCCTGTTTAACTTCTATTTTGAGGGAGCGGACGGCATGACAAAAATGTCAGCCATAATGGATAGTCTGCGCAAGGCGTATCCGCGTTCGCTCGGCGGCGAAAAAGCCGTCGGAGCGGATGACTACAAGAGAAGCGTTTCCGTCGATTTCGAAACGGGCGCGGAAACGGAATTGACTCTCCCGAAATCAAATGTTATAGTTCTCCGCTTCGAAAACGGCGACAAGGTCGTTGTTCGTCCTGCGGGAACGGAACCGAAAATAAAGGTTTACACGATGGTTCGCGGAAAAGACTGCGATGAAGCTGAGGCGAAGACTTCGGCATACGAAAAAGAGCTGCTGTCAATCGCCGGAATAGGTGAGTAACATGAACAAAAAATTTACGAGAATTGTAGCCATCGTACTTGCCGCGCTTATGGCTTTGAGCGTGTGCGCTGTTGCGATTTATGCCTTGTTTTGATTCAAAAAATTACGGAGGGAACGTAATGAAACATAAAATTTTTACAAAATTCACGGCAATCCTGCTTGTGTTCGCCGCGGTGTTTGCATATCCTGCCGCCGCAGCGGCGTTAACCGTTGCCGCCGAAGACACGGCAATCGTTTATGTTCCGGATATGAACGATATCCCGCTGTATGAAAGAACCGACGATTCCGGCATGAAAATCGGCAGCGACAAGCTCGTTTTTTCGGTATCGTCCGAAAAATTCATGGACGGTATTTCCGATATCATCGGCGGTCTTACCGCCGCAGTCGTCGAGTCCGACAAGGGAGCCGTTAAAATCGCCACGGCGATAAACAGAATGTTCTCAGAAATCGGAATGAATCAGTACGGCGTTTCGCAAAACAGCAAGATTAAACCCATTACATATGAGTCCTCTGTGTCCTACTACACAAACAGCGAGGTTTACACCGATAACATAAAGGCTCTTGCCGAAAAATCCGGCGGCACCGTATCCGCTGAGGACATATATGTGTTTAATTACGATTGGCGGCTTGATCCCGTTGCAAATGCCGGCAATTTGAAAGATTTTATCGATTTGGTTACATCAAAACCGGATATAGATCAAGTGGCTCTCATCTCGGGCGGTACGGGCGGCAATGTCGTAAACAGCTACCTTTATACCTACAGGGAACATGCGAAAGAGAATCTCCTCTCCTGTGTTTTTCTTGACTCTGCCGCAACGGGCAGTTCGTTGGTCGGTGCAATAATGAGCGGCGACATTGTCAGCGGAAAGAAAAAACGCGCAACTGACGAGGAATCGGATATTTTTTCCTCAGCGAAGGATCTTTACGACAACGTAACCGGCGACGATGTCGGCGATGCGCTCGCAAGGTATATCGAACAGGACCCGGGCGGAATAGTTACGTCGATTATTTCAAGATATATAGGTGAAAAGAACTATGCCGAACTGTGGTCTACGATAGGACTCGTCATTTTCTCCAAAGTAATGGCGGATCAGAACCTCTTCCGCAAAGTCGGCAGCGGTTACAAAAAAATCATGGATTCGTGGTCTGACACGCTCTACAACGACGCTCTGATAAATAATATGCGCTATGTGCCCGGTTTTTGGGCACTTGTCCCCGAAGAGGATTTTGAAGATGCCGTAACAAAAATGTTCGGCAGCGAGAGCGAAATGTCGGATGAACTTCATGAAAAAATCTATGCCTATCGCAAGGTGCTCGACGCAACGGAATCGACGCTCATGAATGCACAGGCGGACGGCATCAACACATGTGTTGTTGCGGGATACGGTATGCAGATGATTCCGATTACGGGACGTGTCGACGAACAGTCCGACGGTTTTAATGCGACG
Source organism: bacterium (assembly GCA_963657065.1). Classification (GTDB taxonomy): domain Bacteria; phylum Bacillota; class Clostridia; order Oscillospirales; family Acutalibacteraceae; genus RUG806. Next base: position 24,178 of record CAVKLD010000010.1, on the reverse strand, counting down.
CGTTACACGGGTATGGGTGTAAAAACGGGCGATATCGACAGCAGTCTTTCCCTTGCCGCAAAGTGCACGAACGGCAACCACAATCATATGGAACCGCAGAAATGCTGCGATGCCGCAACCTGTTACCTTCCCGATCAGACGTGGTTTATTTGCAATCACAAAAATATGGACTACGCTTCGGAAACTGCGGCGAAATTTATACTCTGGCTTGCGCTTTCAAAAAATCAGCGCAGTGTAATTCAAAACGAATTGTATCCGCAGTATCTCCGTAAGGCGGTTATCGGTGATAAGATTTTTGCTTATTCAACTCTCGAAGACGCAGAAATGAACGACTATTTTTACGGCGATCTTGATGTTGACGGCTCAATAAGCGTTACGGATGCCCGCATCGCGCTTCGGTATGCCGTTAATCTTGAGGGCGAACCCTCGCGGGTTCTCGTGAAGGTCGGCGATGTCGGCGGCGACGGCAAGATAGGTGTCGATGACGCGCGTTACATTCTCCGCTACGCCGTGGGACTTGATGATACTTTCCCCGTGGTTTCAAAGAGCTGAAACGGATTTATTTAATAATTGCCGTGTTTGTCGGCCTGCAAGAAGCAGCTTCGACTGCCGTCAGCTTATGGTTGTGCATCAAAAAACACAATTGAATATTTCAAAAAAAAAGCAGAAGAAAGGTGAGAATCTATGAATTTGATTGCAAAAAAAGCGCTTTGTGTTGCTCTTGCGGCTTGCATCGGAGCCGGTTCAGCCGCTGCACTTAACGCGGAAAAAGTCGGAACCGGAACCGTTTCGTTTGCCGTGAAAGCCGAAGCGGCGGATGTGGTGAGCAGCGGCAGCTGCGGAGAAAACGTTACATGGTCACTTGACGCCGACGGTGTGCTCACGATAAACGGTACGGGCGCAATGACGGATTATTTATGGTATAAAACTTCGCCGTGGAGTGGAAAAACCGTAAAATCGGTCATTATTTCCGACGGGGTTACAAATATCGGCGAATATGCATTTTACGACTGCGGCGATCTCACGAACGTAATGATTCCGAGCAGTGTTACAAGCATCGGCTATCAAGCGTTTGCCTCCTGTACAGGTCTTACGGAGATAACTCTTCCCGACGGACTCACGAGCATCGGTAAACGTGCATTTGCCGATGCTACCGCTCTTACAAGCATAAACATACCGAGCAGCGTTTCAAATATCAGCAGCGGTGCATTTTCCAAAACGGCACTGTACAACGATGAGAACAACTGGGAAAACGGAGCATTATATATTGATAACTGTCTTGTCGCTTTCAATGGAGATGCCTCCGGTGAATATTCCGTCGAGTCCGGAACAAGATTGATTGCGGGAGAAATATTTTATAATCGCGCTGGTTTCACGACGATAACGGTACCGGACAGTGTAACAAACATCGGCTGGTATGCGTTTTACGGCGTCGTCAACGTCGCGTACGCCGGAACGGCGGACGGCTCGCCATGGGGAGCGAGAGCCGTAAACGGTTACATCGAAGACGAAATTGTGTATGAGGATTCGTCAAAAACGACAGTGCTGGTATGTCCCGTTTCGAAACAGGGTGATGTTGTAATCCCTGACAGCGTCACAAGCATCAGCAAAAATGCGTTTTACAACTGCACCGATATTACGAGTGTTAAAATGGGTAACGGCGTTAAAAACATCGGATATCAGGCATTCGGCAAATGCACCGGTATTACAAGTATAGAGATGTCGGACAGCATTGCAAAAATTGACGATTATGCGTTTCAGGGGTGTACCAATCTCAAAAAGGTGGATTATTTGTCGGACTTGGATTCATGGTTGAAAATAGATTTTTCAGGCGTTGATTCAAATCCCTGCGTTAACGGTGCGGAATTGTATTTTAACGGAGAACTTGTTAAAAGTGTTGTGATTCCGGACGGTGTAACAAGTATTGGTGCTTGTTCTTTTGCCGGCTGCAACTGTCTTGTAAGTGTAAAAATTCCGGACAGTGTAACGAATATCGACAGTTATGCATTTTACGGCTGCAGCTCTCTTACCGATATAAATATCCCAGACGGTATTACAAGTATTGCTCCGTTGGTATTTCGCGAATGCACCGCTCTTACAAGCGTTAAAATTCCCGACAGTGTTACAAACATCGGCAGTTATGCATTTTACGGCTGCAGCTCTCTTACCGACGTAAATATCCCCGATGGCGTCACAATTATAGGTGACTTTGCATTTAACGGCTGCACAGCTCTTGCGGACATAACGATTCCGGCCGGTGTAACAAGCATCGGTTACGATGCTGTTGAGGGCACTGCCTTGTACAGCGATGAGAACAATTGGGATAACGGAACTTTGTATATCGACGGTTGTCTTATCGCAGTTGATAGGAGTTTTTCCGGCAATTGCGCCGTAAAAGACGGAACAACAATAATCGCAAAGGGTGCTTTTTACTATTGCGCGGAGCTTACGGGCGTAACGATTCCCGATGGAGTTATAAGTATCGGTGAAGGTGCTTTTTACGGCTGCGAAAGCCTTGCCAATATAAATATTCCGGAAAGCGTTGTAATGATTGACATGACCGGATTTGATGACACCGCACTGTATAATGATGAGAGCAAATGGGAAGACAACGGATTGTATGTCGATAATTGCCTTGTCGCAATCAACAAAGAATTTACAGGTGAATATTCAGTCAAACCCGGAACAAGAATACTCGCAGGCGTATTTGCCGAGAACGCCGAGCTTACGGGGATAACGATTCCAAACAGTGTTACGCATATCGGTGATTCCGCTTTTTCGGATTGCAAAAATCTTACGGGCATTACGATACCTGACAGTGTTACAAGCATCGGCAGCTCTGCATTTTACTATTGTGAAAATATGACGGAAATAACAATAGGAAACGGTGTCACAAGCATCGGTGACGAGGCGTTTTTCGCCTGCGAAAACCTTTCAAATATAACGATTCCCGACAGTGTTACAAGCATCGGCGATTTTGCGTTTGTTTTCTGCGAGAGTCTTACAAGCATAACAATTCCCGACAGTGTCACGAGTATCGGTGAGGGTGTGTTTGCATGCTGCACAAGTCTTACTGACGTAACAATTCCCGACAGTATTACAAGCATCGGTGATTCCGCTTTTGCCTACAGCGATAATCTCACGGGCTTAACGATTCCCGACAGCGTAACATACATCTCCGATAGCGCATTTGAAGGCTGTTCCGAGGATTTGGTGATATTTGCAAAAGAGGGTTCGTATGCCGCGGCATATGCTGCGAAACACGGAATCAATTTTAAGGCTGTTGAGGACGCCGACCCTGAAGAGCCTTCTACCGACCCTGCGACGGAACCCACGACAGACACCGCAAATCCCACCGAGCCTGCGACAGATCCCGTAGTTCCAACAGAGCCGACAACCGAGCCTTCAACCGAACCCGTTACCGAGCCTGTGGTTGAACCCACAACAACGGATTCGGGCGAAACGACCGAAAAAGTCGAGTGCGGTCACATTTGCCACAAGAAAGGTATAATGGCATTTTTCTATAAAATCGCGCGTTTCTTCTGGAAGTTGTTCGGAATAAACAAAGTCTGCGATTGCGGGTATGAACACTATTAAGCATTCCCGACGTGTATAAATAATGAGCCGCCGACTTGCCCGAACGCAAGCCGACGGCTCTTGTTTTGGATTGCCGAGTACCTGCGGCGGCAACCGCTTTATCAGAATTTCAGGGTTTTGTCTTCGCCAATGCCGACCATGCCGTCAAGGTTATACTTGTTGCCGTCAGGGTCGCAGACATAGCCTTTGAGCGAACCGAAAGTGATGTGATAGTCTATGTTGATTATTCCCGTCGTGACTTTCATAAGGAATTCGTCGCCGATGTCGAAACGGAGGTCGACCATCCCGTATTCGTCCACAACATGCCAGAGTTTGTCGTCTTCGTGTTTGAAAACAACAGGTGTGAGAAGCGTGGAATCTCCCTCAAACCAGATGAGATTTTCGTTGTAGTCATTCTGATTTATCGATTGATTTCTCGTAAGGTTAAATCCGAAAAACTGTTCCTTGCCGTCAATTTCGCGTTTGCCCATTGTCGTCACCCAGTCGTAGTGCGCATTGCGGGGATAGTAGCCGCGGTGGTCGTCGATTATGGCGGTCGTCATGCTGTTCGCAACGTGCCTTTCGCCGTTGTACTCGAGATATCCTTCAACGGAAAAAAGGTCTTTTTGCGAGTACAGCGGTCTGTTTTTGCCGAACGGTATATTTACGATGCTCGGTTTTGAAACGCGTGTGAGCTTGACGCGGTAGTCGATGTCGCCGTTCTTTTTGTCCGTTGCGTAACCTGATACTATCGCTTCTCCGCGCTGAAAATTATTTACATATGTCAGTCTGACCTTTTTTCCCTTTGATACGGTTTCGGACGAATTTATAAGATTTGGTGAAATGCACGCTTTTGACGCGGGAAACATCTCTTGCCACGAGGTGCATTTTTTTGTGCGCTTGTCGTAGAGCACCGTAAGAGCCGTGCCGAAAAGCGCCATGTCGCACACCGCCGTCAGAAGAACAACGTTGTCAAAGTTGATTTCGGTAGCCTCCCACAGCGTAAGTCGCGTTTTATTCATGCAGTTCGGAAGAGCGGACGGTCGGTTGACCTTTAAAAAATTCATATGCGGAAATTCGCTTTCAAACGTACCGAAACGGCACATTCCGTCTTTATCGACAACGTCGCCGGGCGTGGGAACGGCAATACGTTTTTTTGAAAGGTATTCATTAAAATTCATATATTTATTCTCCTTTGCAACACGTATTTTTGTATAATAAGTATATCTTAAAAGATTCGTTTTGTCAATTCCTTTGTTTGTAAAGAGCTAATGTTAAAATTGAACTTTATTTAATTTCCTACTGAAAAGGTTGTTAAAAAAATGTATTGAAAAAAATGCAGGTATGTGTTAAACTGTGATGTGAACAAAGTATTAACGCGATGAAAGGGTGTTTTAAATGGGTTTTGTTTCGGACTACGGCGTGCTTATGGGCAACTTTGCATTCAAAAAGTTTAACGGTTACACTTCCAATGCAATGGAAACGCAGTACGAGTCACTGATGAAGATACTTGACCGCAATAAAGATTGTGAGTTGGGAAAAAAATACGGCTTTTCGGATATTCATTCTTTTAAGGAATTTCAGGATAAAGTCCCGCTTTCGACTTTTGAAGATTACGCCCCGCTTATTGACAGAATGGTCGAGGGCAACGAGGAAAACATAATCACGTCAAGTAAGGTTTTGCGCTACTGTTCCTCATCGGGCAGTGTCGGCAAGCCGAAGCTGCAGCCTAAGACATTTCAGGATCTTTGGAATCTTCATTGCTGCGGTCTTGTGCCCACAAACGCATGTGCGGCGCGTTATTTCAGAGAGCGCGGGGAAAAGTTCTATCCCGTTTACGGTCCGCTGCTTCTTTCGCTCAACGGTCATAAACTCAAAAACGGTTTGATGTGCAACGGTGCGGGACAGCTGCCCTACAATAATATTAAAAGTCTTTTGAAATTCATTTCATGCACGCCGCTCGATATTCTTTACCCCGAGGATGAAGAAAACACCAACATTCCGTATTTCCAGCTTCGTTTTGCGCTTCCGAGCAAGAAGGTTTCATTTATCGGCGGCATGGTTATAACGCTTGTCACCACCATGTTCGAGTACCTTGAAAACAACTGGGAGATGATTTGCGACGATATTGAAAAGGGAACTATCGACCCGTCCGTCAAATGTCCCGAATCACTGCGCAAAAAGTACGGTCACATGAAGCCGAATCCGAAGCGTGCCGATGAGTTGAGGTGTGAATTCAGAAAAGGTTTTGATACCGAAGTGCCGATAGCCAAGCGCATATGGCCGCGTCTTTCATGGGCGCAGGGTATGGTCGCTTCATCTCTTTCGGCGTATCTGGACAAACTGAGAAGATATGTCGGCGATCTTCCGCTTCACAACATGGGTTACGCCGCAAGTGAAGGCTTTATGGCGATGTGTGTTTCGCTCAATGATGATGACTATGTCCTTTTGCCCCGCAGCATAATTTATGAATTCTTGCCTGTGGATGCACCCGAAGATACACGTCCGTTGACACTTGACGAAATAGAGGTAGGCAAGGATTATGAGATAATCGTTACCAATTTTTCGGGACTTTACAGATACCGTATCCTCGATATTATCCGCGTAACAGGCACATACAATCAGTCAAAAAGAGTCAAGTTCCTCTACCGTTCAAATATGGGACTGAACGTTGCAAATGAAAAAACGACAACGCAGATGCTTGATTTCGTTGCGAAAAAAATGTCCGAACAGTTCGGATTAAATCTTGAGGGTTACAGCTTCTACGGCGACATCGATAAGGAAATTCCGAATTATATGCTTCTCTGCGAAACCGACAAACCCGATTTTGTCGCCGAGAAGAAAGATGAAATCGAAAAGTTTGTTGATGAAACATTCCGCAGCGCAAACGAGAAATACGAAAAGTACAGACGCTGGGGAATGCTGAGCGAGCCGGAGGTGCTCCCGCTCGAAAACGGTGCTTATGATGCCTATCGTGCGTCACTTGTCGCTCAGGGCAGAGCACTTAATCAGATAAAACCCGTGGTTGTGCTTAACACTCCGGAAAAGAAAGAATTTTTCTTCAATAAGATAATTAAAGGCTGACATAATATTCGCAAGAAAACCTCTCACGACAGTGCAAAAACCTGCCGTGAGAGGGATTTTTTTTACGCGATGCACCGTAACTTGCGGGATGACGCTTTTTCGACAAAACAAAACGGCTTTGTAAAATAAAGTCTGTAATTTCGAAAAATCCGCAAATGCTATTGACAAACGAAAAAAAACAGTTTATTATACACTTGCATACCAAATTAGTAGGTAGTAAAAGTCAATATATTCATCAGAAGAAGGGAAGATATATGAAAGTTTATGCCGACAATGCGGCAACCACAAAAATGAGCCGTACTGCAGCCGACGCCATGAACGATGCGATTGAGAATTTCTGGGGCAATCCGTCAAGTCTGCACAGTGTGGGACAGCATGCAGCCGAAGCTCTACAGAAGGCGCGTGAGGATATAGCTGATGTTATCGGCTGTTCCCCGAAAGAAATATATTTCACATCCGGCGGAAGCGAAGCGGACAATCAGGCAATAATTTCCGCCGCTCGCATAGGTGAAAGAAACAGCAAAAAGCATATTATATCCACTGCATTTGAGCATCATGCTGTTTTGCATACGTTGAAAAAACTCGAAAAAGAGGGTTTCGAAATCGAGCTGCTTGATGTAAAAAACAACGCGAACATTACACCCGAACAGGTGAAAAATGCGATACGCGGCGACACATGCCTTGTCACCGTCATGTATGTGAATAATGAAGTGGGCTCTGTTTTACCGGTTGCTGAGATAGGAAAAATCTGCCGCGAAAACGGCGTTGTTTTCCACACCGACGCCGTTCAGGCAGCGGGACATCTTCATATTAACGTCGAGGACGAATGCATTGACATGCTTTCTCTCTCGGCGCATAAATTCCACGGTCCCAAAGGTGTCGGCGTGCTCTATGCCCGAAAAGGGATTCCTCTTACGACGCTTATCGAAGGCGGTGCGCAGGAGAGGGGCAAACGGGCGGGAACGGAGAATCTGCCCGCGATAATCGGCATGGCTGCGGCGTTGAAAGAAGCGGACGAAAACCTTGATGCCAATACCGCAAAAGTGGCGAAACTGCGCGATAAACTTATCGACGGTTTGTCTGAAATACCGCACAGCGCATTGAACGGTACACGCGAGAACCGTATTTGCGGAAACGTCAATTTCCTGTTTGAGGGTATCGAGGGCGAAAGCCTGCTGCTGCTTCTTGATGACCGCGGTATTTGTGCGTCGTCGGGTTCAGCGTGCACATCCGGGTCACTCGACCCGAGTCACGTTTTGCTTGCAATCGGACGTCCGCATGAGATTGCGCACGGTTCACTGCGTCTTTCTCTCTGCGAGTGGAATACCGAGGAAGAAATCGACTACATGCTCGAACAAATTCCGCAGGTGGTGACGTATCTGCGCAATATGTCTCCGCTTTGGCGTGAGAAGGTGAGCGGTGAAAAAGCATTTGAACTTTAAGGAGAGTTAAATTATGGCACTTTACAGTGAAAAAGTGATGGATCACTTCAGAAATCCGAGAAACGTCGGCGTTATTGAAAACGCGGACGGAGTCGGCGAAGTCGGCAACGCAAAATGCGGCGACATTATGAAAATATACCTCAAGATTGACAACAGCACCGTGTCCGACGTAAAGTTTGAAACATTCGGCTGCGGCTCGGCAATAGCTTCAAGTTCTATGGCGACGGAGATGATAAAAGGCAGACCGCTGTCCGAGGCTCTCGAGCTGTCGAATAAAGCAGTCACCGAAGCACTCGACGGACTCCCGGCGCATAAGATGCACTGTTCCGTGCTTGCGGAAGAAGCGATAAAAGCGGCTGTTAAGGACTACTACGACAAAAACGGACTTGATTATGATAAGTCGCTGTTCCCCGACTGTGAGGCATGCGGCCACTGTTCGCTTTGATAAAAAGCACAATTTAAACAGTTGATTTCCAATATATCTTTCGGCGTAACTTTCGGCGTAACTTTGGGAATCAACTGTTTTTTTGATTATTAAGCCGGCGGGATTGAAGCGGTTGTGATGACGAATCGGACGCGCAGTGTGAAAACGGACATTATATCGCGCCGTCGAGGTATCTTTTTATTAAAATATCTGCACGTGTCGTTACGGCTGTAATGCATTCGGCAGGTTCGCCGTCGTTTATGTCGTTTTGTGTACCGAATGTGTAATCGGAAAATGCCGATAACACAAGATTGCACAGTCCCGATGTGTTTTTGTTGTCGTTGTCAAGTATTGCGAGGTAATTTTTGATGCACACGGAGAAAAAATCGGTAAACAGATTTTCGTGTTCGTCATCGGTTGATTCCGCTGCACCCGCCAGTTTGACAAGTGAACGCAGTATGGTGAGCGGTTGTGCGTGTTTGTCTGACGGGAGCGGTGATTCGTCCGTGATTGCGCCTGATTTTTCGGACGCGGTTATACCGAGCATGTAGTCCGATGTTACATCGTAATATTGGGCGGCTTTCACAACAAAATCAAGGCTGCATTCACGTATGCCTTTCTCGTAGTGCGATAAAAGCGCCTGTGATATTCCGAGGTCGTGAGCCGCTTGTTTCTGTGACAGTCCGGCGTTATGCCTTAACAAAAGAAGATTTGAAGAAAATACTGCGCTCATGACGATACCTCTTGATTCTTTTTTTTAGCGGATATATAATGTATATACTGAATTATACACGGCGTATATTTCAAAGTCAATTCTTCTTTTCAGAGAGGTCAATATGAAAACATTTAAGATACATCTTATTCGTCACGGTCTTTCGGACGGATGCGTTGAGGGGAAATACATCGGGCAGACGGACGTGCTGCTTACCGATGACGGCAGAAAGCAGCTTTTTGACATGAAAAGCCGTGCGATTTACCCGAGTGTCGAGGTCGTTATTTCGAGTCCGATGAACCGCTGCATCGAAACGGCGCGCATTTTATATCCCGATGCAAAACCGCTTATTCTTGACGGACTTAACGAATATGATTTCGGTGAGTTTGAGGGGCAGACTGCCGCCGAGCTGCAAACCGACCCCGCTTTCAGAGAGTGGCTGACCGGCAAATCAGATGCGGGTGCGCCGTACGGTGAAACAAACGGTGAATTTCAAAAGAGGGTGTGCGGTTGTTTTAACGAGCTTGTCGCGGGATTGATAAAAACCGGCGTGACTAATGCTGCGGTTATAACTCACGGCGGCGTTATTATGACTATAATGCAGATGTTTGCAATCCCCGAACGTCCGATGCACGAGTGGCTTACGCCGAACGGCTGCGGATATACTCTTGTCGTTATTCCGTCAGTGTGGTCAAATACAGGTAAGTGCGAAGCTCTGTACGAAGTGCCGGTTGTGCCTGACGGCGAGGATGACGAGGAGGAAGGCGAAGTCGATTGGGACATCCCGTTCGACCCATCGGAATTTGAAGGCTTTTATGATGTAAGCGAGGAATTGAAATGATTACACAGGAAAAATTGGACAGAATCAATGCGCTGGCGCGAAAATCAAAATCGGCAGGACTTTCACCCGCCGAAAAAGAGGAGCAGGCATCTCTTCGTCAAGAGTATATTGACGCATACAAAGCATCGCTGCGTTCGCAGTTGGACAGCACGGTTATTCTCCGTCCCGACGGATCAAAACAGCGACTTTCCGACCTGAAAAAAGAGAAGATGCAAGCAGATGATTCAAAACGGGAAGATGCCGAAGATTAAAATCGGCTGCAAAGTTCCTCTGCGGTTTTTTACGATTTAACATGCGGAAAACGAACAAATCGCGGCGTAATCAAAAAATTAGAATAATTCTAAAATTTTGTTAGACTTTTTTGTTTAACGAAGTATTAAGAACGGATTAAACGCATTGTTTTTTTGTTGCCGTAATGTTAAGCTGACAGTAGTCGACCCCATGCCGCCCGTCGGCTCAGGGGATTCCTGACAGTTTGCGAAAATGTACGGAGGAATTATTATGGTACGAATAATTATCGGCGCAATCGGTTATGCCGCATTTTTTATTCCCGTTTTCGGCGGTGTTTGCAATATCGGTACGATTACGGGACTGCTGCTCTTCGGATTCGTGTTTTTAAGCGGGGTGTTTCGCAAAAGACTTGACCCGAAAATAAAAAAGTTTGCAAGAACAAAAGCCGGTAAAATCGTTTCGGGCGTAATTACGGCGGTTGCTCTGTTTGCCGTGGCTACTGCAGCGGCGGAAACCGTGTGCATTATTGCGGCAAACTGCTGCAAACCGGCAACATCAGAAGTTACGCTGGTTGTGCTCGGCTGCAAGGTCAACGGCAGTTCGCCGTCGCTTATGCTTCAAGAAAGAATAGATGCCGCGTACGAATTTTTATTGAACAATCCCGAAGCGGATTGCGTGCTTTCCGGCGGGCAGGGTTCGGATGAGAATATAAGCGAAGCGCAGTGCATGTACGATGCCCTTACGGCATCGGGGATATCACCCGCTCGGTTGTATCTGGAGGATAATTCGACATCAACAAAAGAAAATTTCGAAAACTCCCATGAAATTATCGAACGGTACGGACTGAAAACAGACATTGCCGTTGTCACCAACGAATTTCACGAATACCGCGCGAAAATGCTCGCAAGGGAAATCGGACTCGGATTTTCAGCTGTGCCGGCGAAAACAGCCGGTTGGCTCTTTCCGACGTACCTTGTACGGGAGTGGTACGCGATAATTTTTGAAGTGTTGTTCAGATGATTCACATATTAACCTACTGTGTTGATGTAAAAATGTATTGATTTCATCTAACTTGACTATTGAATTTTTTCGTCGATATGGTATACTTGAAATGTAAAAAGCAGAAAATATGCCTGTGCTTCCAGTGGAGCGCGGGCAAAACAAAAAGTATTCGGTTAGCTGATGCTAATCAAGGCAGGCGAAAATATGAAACAATTTAACGTTACCGGAATGAGCTGCGCCGCGTGCAGTGCGCGTGTCGAAAAGGCTGTCGGCGGTGTCGCCGGAGTGACATCGTGTTCCGTAAATCTTCTCACCGGTTCCATGGGTGTGGAGGGAACCGCTTCCGACGAGGATATCATAACCGCAGTCAAGAAGGCGGGATACGGTGCAAGTGTAAAAAACAGCAAAAACACGGAAAAAACGGACGCCAAAAATGCCCTTGAAGACAGAGAAACGCCCGCGCTGAGAAAACGTCTTGTTGCGTCTGTGGCTTTTTTGCTTGTTTTGATGTACTTTTCAATGGGTCATATGATGTGGAATTTTCCGCTGCCGTCATTTTTTGACGGCAACCACGTGGCAATGGGACTTGTTCAGCTACTGCTTTGCATCGTGATAATTTTTATAAACCGTAAATTTTACACGAGCGGGTTTAAGGCTCTTGTCAACCGCGCACCGAATATGGATACGCTTGTTGCACTCGGATCTTCCGCAGCATTCATTTACAGTGTTGCCGTGTTATTTGCAATGACGGATTCCGTTGTCCGCGGCGACGGTGCAAAAACCGCGGAACTTATGGAAAAGTTTAATTTCGAGTCCGCCGCTATGATATTGACGCTTATCACCGTCGGCAAGACGCTTGAAGCCCATTCCAAGGGCAAGACAACCGATGCGCTCAAAAGTCTTATCGAGCTTGCGCCTGACACCGCCAACGTGATAAGGGACGGCGTTGAAGTGACCGTTCCTGCGGCGGAATTGAAAACGGGCGATGTCTTTGTGGTTCGTCCCGGTGAGAAGGTGCCCGTTGACGGCGTTGTCGTCGAAGGTGTATCTGCGGTGAACGAAGCCGCACTTACGGGGGAGAGCGTACCCGTTGACAAGGCAGAGGGTGACAGTGTATTTTCCGCCACGGTAAACCGATCGGGTTTTATAAAATGCAGGGCAACAAGAGTTGGCGAAGATACAACTCTTGCGCAGATTATCAAAACCGTGAGTGATGCGTCATCAACAAAAGCACCGATAGCGAAAACGGCGGATAAAGTGTCTGGTGTTTTTGTTCCCGTCGTAATATCAATAGCCGCAGTTACCGCTGCCGTTTGGTTTTTTATAAGCCGCGACGTCGGTTATGCAATTGAACGCGGCATATCGGTGCTGGTCATAAGCTGTCCGTGCGCACTCGGTCTTGCAACGCCGGTTGCCGTAATGGTAGGAAGCGGCGTAGGCGCAAAAAACGGCATATTGTTTAAAACCGCCGCTTCGCTTGAAGAAACGGGAAGAATACAAATCGTTGCGCTCGACAAAACCGGCACGGTTACAAACGGTACGCCCGTTGTTACCGATATTATTCCGTCGGATACTAAAACAAAATTCGAGCTGCTTGAATTCGCAGGCAGCCTTGAAGCGAAAAGCGAACATCCTCTTGCCAAGGCGGTAACCGATTTTTGCACGGAAAAAAACGCTTCATTGTCGGAAACGGAAAACTTTACGGCTCTGCCGGGCGCGGGACTCACGGCAACGCTGAACGGAAAGGCAGTATTTGGCGGCAACCGTGAGCTTATTGCGAAAAAAACGGCAATCGATTCAAAAATGCTCGAAGCTGCCGACAGGCTTTCAGAAGACGGCAAAACGCCGCTCTTTTTCGCAAGTGAAGACGAATTTTACGGTATTATTGCCGTTGCGGACGTTATAAAAACGGACAGTGCCAAAGCGGTGAATCAGCTTAAAAATATGGGAATACGCGTTGTCATGCTCACGGGCGACAACCGCAGGACTGCGTTGTCCGTCGGCAGGCAGGTCGGTATTGCGGATGTCATTTCGGACGTAAAGCCGGACGGGAAGGAAACTGTCGTCAGAGAACTGCAAAAATTCGGAAAAGTCGCAATGGTCGGCGACGGCATAAACGACGCTCCTGCGCTCACACGCGCCGATATCGGCATAGCAATAGGTGCGGGGACGGACATCGCCATTGATGCTGCGGATGTCGTGCTTATGAAAAGCAGTCTTGCGGATGTTCCCGCCGCTATACGGCTTTCGCGTGCGGCTCTTGCCAATATTCACGAAAATCTGTTCTGGGCATTTATCTACAATACAGTCGGCATTCCTCTTGCCGCAGGCGCACTGATTCCATTCGGTCTGACACTGCAGCCGATGTTCGGAGCCGCTGCAATGAGCCTGAGCAGTTTTTGCGTGTGCATGAACGCTCTTCGTCTTAACCTTTTAAAAATCCATGAAGTGCGTCACGATAAAAAAAGAAAAAGTGTTGATGTTGACCTCTCCTCGATTTTCGTCGGCGGCGAAAAACCGGCACGCGACGACGCAGATGCCTTGACCCGTACAGTCAATATTAAAGGAATGATGTGTCCGCATTGCGAAAACACTGTCAAAAAAGCGCTTGAAGTGCTCGACGGTGTAAAAAATGCCGATGTCAGTCACGAAAGAGGCGTTGCCGTTATTACTCTGACGAAGAATGTCGATGAAAATGTCATTGCAAAAGCCGTGACCGACAAGGGTTATGAGTTCGTTTCAGTCGAATAAAAAAACGAAAAAAAGACTGCGATACATGCGGTGTGCACAGTTGTTTATGATGCGCACTGTCTGTCTGCAGTCTTTTTATTTTAGTTTGAACGGCATGAGATCGATTCCCGTCGGATTATCGATTATTCTTTTGCGATATCCGCATATTCGATACGTATTGCCTTTTCAATTTCACTCGGGCAGGTTTCTATTTGCAGTCCGATTCTGCCGCCGCTGAAGAAAATCTTTTCGCGTGTTTTTGCGCTGCTGTCGAACACGGTTCTGAAAAACTTTTTCATGCCGACAGGGGAGCAGCCGCCGTGGATATAACCCGTAAGACCGAGCAGTTCCTTGGATTTTATCATGTCGATGCTTTTCTCGCCCACTGTTTTTGCGGCTTTTTTCAAGTCCAGCTCTTTTGCGACCGGGACGACGAAGACGTAATGCTCGTTTGATTTGCCGACCGTGACAAGCGTCTTGAAAACGTCATCGGCATTTTGGTTTAGAATTTCCGCCACCTCCGTTCCGCTGACTGCTTCGTCGCTTGCCGAGCCGTAGGAATGAGTCTTGAATTTGATTTTCTTCTGCGTCAAAAGCCGCACTGCGTTTGTTTTCTCCGGAATATCTTTCATCTGTATTTTTTTTGCGGCAGTTATGATGCGGTCAAAACCGTTCGTCTGCCGATAAACCTCGCTTCTGTGATTTTCAGAATACATTTTAATATTCTTTTCGCCGGAGGTCAATACTTCGGCATAAAAAAGACTCCGTTTTCACTGCCTGCAGGCAAGATGAAACGGAGTTTTTTTACAAGAATCGAACGATAAAATCAATAAATACCCTGTTCGAGCATGGCTTCCGCCACCTTTTTCACGCCTGCGATATTTGCACCGGCGACAAGGTCGTAACCGAGTCCGTATTCTTCTGCGGCGGCTGCGGAATTATCATGTATGTTTTTCATTATTGCTTTGAGCTTACCGTCGACCTTTTCTTCCGTCCATGAATAACGAGCGGAGTTCTGGCACATTTCAAGCGCGGAAACGGCTACGCCGCCCGCATTTACAGCCTTTGACGGCGCAACGGCTTTAATGTTTTCCTTGAGATATTTGAGAGCCTCGTTTGTGGTGGGCATGTTCGAAACCTCAATGTAATATTTTGCGCCGCATTCCACAATGCGTTTAGCTTCGTCCATGTCAACTTCATTCTGAGTCGCACAGGGCATAACGATGTCGCACTTTATGCCCCAGGGCTTTTCGTTCGCATGGAACTCTGCACCGAATTTTTTCGCATAGTCCTCTATTCCAAGTTTGCTGTTTGCACGCATTTCAAGCAGATAGTCTATCTTTTCATCCGTGGAAACTCCGTCCTTGTCGTAGATGTACCCCTCGGGACCCGATATCGTGAGAACCTTCGCGCCGAGTGCCGCGAGTTTTTTTGCCGCGCCCCATGCGACGTTGCCGTAGCCGGAGAGTGTGACGGTTTTGCCCTCGATGACATCGCCGAAGTGAGCAAGAACGCTCTGCAGGTAATAAACGGCACCGTATCCGGTAGCTTCGGGACGGATAAGCGAACCTCCGTAAGAAAGACCCTTGCCCGTAAGCACACCGTTGTTGAAGCTGCCCGTGAGCCGGCGGTACTGGCCGTACAGATAACCTATCTCTCTGCCGCCGACGCCTATGTCGCCTGCGGGGACGTCTATGTCGGGTCCGATATGTCTGTAGAGTTCAGTCATAAAGGACTGGCAGAAACGCATGATTTCATCATCGCTTTTTCCGCGCGGGTCAAAATCCGCTCCGCCCTTTGCGCCTCCGATGGGAAGTCCCGTAAGCGAGTTTTTGAAAGTCTGCTCGAATCCGAGGAATTTAAGTATTCCGCTGTATACGGTGGGATGAAAACGCAAACCGCCTTTGTAAGGACCTATTGCCGCGTTGAATTGAAAACGGTAGCCTTTGTTTATCTGAATATTGCCGTTGTCATCGATCCATGTGACGCGGAACGAAATTCCTCTGTCCGGCTCAGCCATTCTGCCGAGAATGTCATATTTTTCATACTCGGGGTGACTGTCGACAAGCGGTTCGATTGAAGTAAAAACTTCCTCGACCGTTTGAAGAAACTCCGGCTCATGCGGATTTGCTTTTTTTACTTTTTCGATTGTTTTTTCGATGTAGCTGTTCATAAAAAACCTCCTGAAAGTTAAAAATATGGTATAAACAATCTGTTATGTCTTTGACGGACATCGTAATTGATTCGCCGCATAAAAAATCGTACTTTTGTGCAGCAAAAAAAATATGTTCTTAGAATACTCCAATGTTTTTCCGATGTCAAGTGTTTTATTTGAACTTTTATAATTATTTTTGTGTAAAAATCGATATCTTTAAGCGCAGTTTATATGACTTATAAGACGACGATTATATCAGCGCGAACTTATGGAAAATAATTGTAGAGTCTATAAAAAATTTTTATGACACTGTCCGCATGCTCTCTGTTATGCAGCCGGCGGTTAAAATTGTGTTTTTCGGCAATACTCTTTTCAAACGGCAGTGTCCACTTTGCTTTACTGCCGTAAAACGAGGTGAACGGAGAAAAATGCAGTATTCAAAAGTCAGCATCAGCTCGGTCGACACTTCCGAGCTGAAGACGTTGAGTGAAAAACAAACGGACGAGCTTCTGTTAAAAGCAGCTGGAGGGTCTGTGGGCGCACGTGAAGAACTTATAAAGGGAAATTTGCGTCTTGTTTTGTCTGTTGTGCAGCGTTTTTTGTCACGCGGGGAAAATCCTGACGATGTGTTTCAGGTAGGCTGCATAGGACTTATCAAGGCGGTTGACCATTTCGATTTGACGCAGGGGGTTAGGTTCAGCACGTATGCCGTGCCGATGATAATAGGTGAAATACGGCGGTATCTGCGAGATAACAATCCGGTGCGCGTGAGCCGTTCGATGCGCGATACGGCGTATCATGCCATGCTTGCGAAAGAGCGGTTCATTGCGGAAGTCGGCAGAGAGCCGACTGTTGAGGAGATAGCCGAAAAGATAGGGCAGCCGCGGCAAAAAGTAATAATCGCGCTGGAAAGCGTTTCCGACCCGGTTTCACTGTCCGAACCGATGTATACGGATTCCGGCGATGCGGTAAGCGTTGCGGACAGGATAAGCGGCGGCACGGATGAAAAAGATTGGCTTGACGAAATGTTTATAAGAGATGCTCTTGCAGCTCTTTCGCCGCGTGAAAAACAAATTTTGAGCAGGCGTTTTTTAGCCGGAAAAACACAAACGGAAGTTGCTGAGGAAATCGGAATTTCACAGGCACAGGTCAGCCGTCTTGAAAAGTGCGCAATCGGCAAAGTAAAAGGTGAATGAACCTGTTCGGGCTGTAATACGGAGAAACAGCGCATCATACTATTGATATGTAATATTATCTCGGGAGTGTGTAATATGATGTGCTGTTTGCAGGAACTCTACGGAAAAACCGTAATAAGTGTTGAAACGGGCGCCGAAATCGGTTTTGTTTGCGACATTGAAGCCGATACGTGTACGGGGGCGGTTGCGGCAATAAAAGTGCAGCTCTCCGGAACTGCGGTGTTCAAAAAAGCCGAGCGTATCCGCATACCGTGGGAGAACATCGAAGTGATAGGTTCGGCGGCTGTTCTTGTCAAAAACGCAGATCTTCCGCCGCGCCCCAAAAGCAGCGGACCTTTTGCGGGTATATTCGGCAAATGAGCATGTTCGGTATTCGGCAAACACTCAATTCGGCATTCGGTAAACACTCAAATTTAAAAAAGCTATTGAAAAAAGATACCGTATAATGTAAAATATCCAGCGTAAGATTACGGCGGCATCGGTTAATTTCGTATTTTGTACAGGGAAGATCCGCTGCACCCGAAAAAAGAAAGGATGTTTTATATTTATGCTCAATAATCCGCAGCTGCAAAGAGTTCTTTCAAAACTCGAACGGTTTAAGGATCAGATTGAACCGCATATATTCGAAAAACAGTGTGAGCTTGAGAATGTGGAGTTTTTCCATGCAGGCACGAAACAATACCATACAATCCCCGAAAGCGGTTTTGCACCCGTCGAAAAAGGCATGAAGTGGTCGGGCGAAAGCTCATACTGCTGGTTTAAATCGCAATTTACCGTACCCGAGAACCTCGACGGCAAAACCGTGTTTGTCATGCCCCATATCGGCGGATACGAGGCTCTCCTGTGGGTGGACGGCGTTCCGTTCGGCACGTTCGCCACAAAAATAGTTTATACCGCGCACGGCAACCATTACTGCGACATGATAAAAAGCAACGCAACAGCCGGTGACAAAATCGACATTGCGCTCGAATATTACGCGGGGCACCTTTGTCCCGGATGCGATCCGGGCGATAATACGTATCGCGTGACGGATTTTACATTTGAATATAGCGGCATTGACATTTGCACGAAAAACTACGAAGTTCAGGATTTTTATTTTGACCTTTGCTCTCTGCTCGACATGGCTGATATCCTTCCCGAGGAGTCGTTTAGACGCGGTGAAATAATAAATACTTTGTATGAAGTGTACAGGATTTTGTCGATTACCGTTGACGATACTCCTTTCGACGAGGTTCTTGCTTCGATGCGTGAAGCTTCGCCTTTGGTGAAAGCGTGTCTTGCTAAGAAAAACGGCGACAGTGCGCCGGAGGCGGTTATAATCGGACATTCGCATATGGATACCGCATGGCTTTGGCATGTCGGCGAAACAATAAAAAAATGCTGCCGCACATACGCGAACCAGATTAATCTTATGGAACAGTATCCGGAATATAAATTTGTGCAAAGTTCCGCGTGCCATTCCGATTTTATCAGAAGATACTATCCTGCACTTTTCGAACGTATTCAGAAAGCTGTCGCGGACGGCAAATATGAGCCTAACGGCGGCGTGTGGGTTGAGTGCGACTGCAACATCACATCGGGTGAATCGATGGTTCGTCAGTTCCTCTGGGGACAGCGTTTCACGAGAAAGTATTTCAACTTTACGTCAAACTGTTTCTGGCTTCCGGATACGTTTGGTTATTCCGCCGCTATTCCGCAGATAATGAAAGGCTGCGGCGTTGACTATTTCCTGACAACCAAAATAAGCTGGAATGACACGAATAAATTCCCCTACGACACATTCTACTGGCAGGGAATTGACGGAACAAAGGTGTTTACTCACTTTAATACGACGCATCATTTCCCGAAGCCGTATGACATCATCGACAGAATGAACGATGTAAAGCAGCATTCCGTTACAAACAAGCGTCTTATGGCGTTCGGCTACGGTGACGGCGGCGGCGGACCTCAGTATGAAATGTGCGAATTTGCACGCCGCTGCGAGGACACCGCAGGTGTTCCCAAGACACATTATTCGCTTGTCGGCGATTTTATGAAAGAGCTTGAAAAGAACTGCAAAAACCCGAACGTATACAGAGGCGAGCTTTATCTTGAACTGCACAGAGGCACACTTACAAATCAGCACACCATCAAGCGCAACAACCGCAAAGCCGAGCTTGCTTTGAGAGATCTTGAGATTGCAACCGTTTCCGACGCTGTCAAAAAGTCCGAAGCGTGCACGTCGGATAAGATTGCTCCGCTTTACGAGGATCTGCTTATAAATCAATTCCACGACATTTTGCCCGGTACATGCATTACCCGTGCGCACCTCGAAAGCCGCGAACAGACCACCGCCGTAATTTCAAACGCCCGTAAACAGACGCTGGAGATACTCGGTGATGCGGACAGCGACTGCATTACAGTGACAAACACGCTTTCGTTTGACAGAAACGACTGCATTTTTGCTCCGTACCGCGAGGGATATATATTCGACGGCGGTTACCTCCAGCAGGTTTACACCGCGCTTGACGGCTCAAAAAAGATGCTTGTTGCCGGTGTAACTGTGCCCGCTTTCTCAAGCGTTACGCTTAAATATGTAAAGGGTGATGTTTCCGGAAACAGCGCATTCGAAATTGACGGGCAGTCGCTTAAGACTCCGTTCGCCGACGTGAAATTTGCGGATAACGGCACGCTTTCGTCATTTATCGATCTTCGCGCAAAACGCGAGCTTGTCAAGGAAATTCCGTTCAATACGATGATGCTTGCCGAGGATTTGCCCGACTCATGGGACAACTGGGATCTTGACGCCGATATCATGTCGAAGTTCAAACCCTGTTCCAATCTCGTTTCCCGTGAGGTGGTTTCGAACGGAACTGTCGCCTGCATCATAAGAAACGAATACAAAATCAGCGCAAAATCGACCGTTAAGCAGGATATGATTTTCTTCGCCGATTCTGCGGAAGTGCGTTTCGATACGGCGATGGATTGGAACGACGACCACCGTTTCCTCAAGGCTGTTTTCGATACCGACGTTTACGATGATTTCGCGCGTCATGAAATACAGTTCGGCTATGCCAAGCGTCCAACCACGCGCAACACGACAATAGAGCAGGCCAAATTCGAGGTTGTGAACCACAAGTACACCGATATCTCCGAAACTTCGTTCGGCGTTGCCATTCTCAATGACTGTAAATACGGAATTTCCGCCGAGGGCGGCAGGCTCGGGCTTTCGCTTCACAAGGGCGGTATACATCCCGATCTTCTCGGTGACAAAGACGGTATACATCTTTGCACTTATTCTTTCCTGCCGCATATAGGTTCTTTCAGCGCGGAAAACGTTATCCGTCCCGCATATGAATTGAACGTTCCCGTTGTGGAAACAACCGGCTGCGTTTCACTCGAAAAACTTGTAACGGTAAGTGCGCCAAACGTTATTGTTGAAGCTGTCAAGCCGTGCGAGGACAGCGAAAAAGCATATATCGTCAGAATGTATGAAGCGGAAGGAACATATACGCATACGGACGTTTCTTTTGTCGCTTCGGCAAAAAAAGTCAGCGTGACAAATATGCTTGAAGAAGTTCTTTCCGATCTTCCTCTTGCGGAGAAGTACGAGCTTGAGTTCAGACCGTTTGAAATCAAGACGATTAAGGTAACATACTAAATCATACGGGTGGAGGCGAAATATGGCAGCAACGGAAAAACGCGTGTTTTCACCGGCTTTTACCGGCGTGAGTTGTACGGCGCTTCTTCTGGTGTCACACCTGTTATCGAAATATTCGGCACTGTCGCCCGATATCGGTGCGTTGAACACCGTACTGAGAATAATCGCAATGTGTGAATGCGTGCACCTTGTCAGAGTGACTTCCGCGCTGTCGTATTCGCATGTGTGGGACAGTGCCGAAGGGGTTTTATTGTTTCTGATGCCGTCCGTAAATTTAATAGTTACGGCTGTTCAGCTTTTTGCCGGTGACAGTGTTGTACCGTCGGGCGCGATTTTTACAGCTGTATTGACATTGTTTTCACTACCCTCGTTTTTCTGCTACTATTTTGCTTTTTATCTGCGGATGTTCGGCGGAAAAAACAGTCGGATCATGCAAAACGTAAGCCGGCTGGTTGGAATTGCGTACACTGTTATACGAATAGCGGACAAGTCGCTGTTTCCCGCGCTTGCGGCAAAACACGATTTAAGCTCTGTTTCTTTTCTGGTGAACGCGGTGTCATGCAGTTCGACGCTTTCGTTCGGATTGTATGTGTTGTCGGCGGTGTCTTTTGTGTTTTCGATGATAACATACGGACGTAAACGCAGACGCTGACCCGAAAAAAACGTTGATGATGCGGTCGTGCGCCGGACTTTGAACGAGTGCGCATGAGATAAAATAACCGAATTTGATTATGCGGCGTGCACCGGTGAAAAAACCGTTCACAGGCGGTGTGTGTGGCATACGCTTCGCGTTAATGACTTGTATGCTCGGGGGATTTTGTTATCCCGAGTGTGCAAGTCTTTCTGTTTTGTTTATTCGAACGATTTTAATGCCGACGTAAAAAACAACCGCTCCCGATTTCTGTTTCGGGAACGGTTGTTTCAGTAGAAAGCTTTATTTATTTCTTTGCTTCAACGGTTTTGTCATTATGAGTTACGATGAGGTTTGTGATGATACCGAGCAGGAGAGCGCATGCGATGGAGGTGAGAGTAACATCGCCGAAGTTAACGGTCAGTCCGCCGATGCCGCAGATGAGGATTACGGCGACTACGAAAAGGTTCTTGTTTTCACCGAGGTCAACCTGCTGAATCATCTTAAGACCGCTTACCGCGATGAAGCCGTAGAGTGTTACGCACACGCCGCCCATTACGCAGTTGGGAATACTTGCGAGGAATGTTACGAACGGACCGAAGAACGAGATTACCATGCACATGATTGCTGTTGCGAGAATCGTAACAACCGAAGCGTTGCCAGTGATTGCGACGCAGCCGACCGATTCGCCGTATGTTGTGTTGGGGCAACCGCCGAAGAATGCACCCGCCATGGAACCTACGCCGTCGCCGAGAAGCGTTCTGTGAAGTCCGGGATCCTCGAGAAGTTCCTTTTCAATGATGGATGAGAGGTTCTTGTGGTCGGCAATGTGTTCTGCGAATACAACGAATGCAACGGGGACATATGCGACTGCGAGTGTTGCTATGTACGTGCCGTTGATGTCTTTGAGTCCCTGTGCGGCTTTAACGAAGGTGAAGTCGGGAATCGAGAAGAATTTCATGTCGTGGAAGACGGTGAAGTCGATTATCTGAAGTGCGGTGTTGTCGGTTGCTACGCCGATTGCCGTGAAAATCGCCGCTGTTACGTAACCTGCGAGGATGCCGATGATAAAGGGGATGAGCTTGGTCATCTTTTTGCCGTATACGGAGCAGATAACGACAGTGAGCAGTGTAACAATGCCGCAGAGAAGTGCGACAAGGGGATTTGCAGCCGAAACAGAAGACGTTGCTTCAACAATTTTGCCGTCTTCGATGACTTGCGATGTCACTTCCGTCATAACTTTGCCGAGCGTAAGGTCGCTGACAGCGTTGCCTGCAAGCGAGAGTCCGATGATTGAAACCGTGGGACCTATAACAACGGCGGGCATGAGTTTGTCAATCCATTTAACGCCTGCGATTTTAACCGCGATTGCAATGACGACGTATACAAGACCTGCGAAAAGTGCGCCTATGATAAGACCGAAATGTCCGACGGCTTCGGATGCCGCGCCCGCGAATGCGGCGAACATCGAGCCTATGAATGCGAATGAAGAACCGAGGAATACGGGACTTCTGAACTTTGTGAAGAGAAGATAGACTATTGTTCCGACACCGGCTCCGAACAGCGCCGCCGCCTGTGACATTCCGTTGCCGATGATTGTCGGTACGGCGATCGTTGCCGCAAGGATGGCGAGAACCTGCTGGAAACCGAAGACGAGCAGCTGTCCGAATTTCGGTTTGTCTTTGACGTTGTAGATGAGTTTCATGTGTTTTGTACCTCCGTTGTTATATTAAAGCTTTCGCTTTATTTACTGTAGAGCGATACTGCCGTTGTGCAGTTGTCGTATTCGGGGAATGTCACTTTTACGACTTCCGAAAGGGAAGTGGGGACATTCTTGCCGACATAATCGGCTTTTATGGGAAGTTCGCGGTGACCTCTGTCTATGAGTGCGGCAAACTGTATCCTTTTCGGTCTGCCGAGAGCAAACAGTGCGTCTATCGCCGCTCTGACCGTGCGCCCCGTAAAAATGACATCGTCGGTCAGGATAACGGTTTTATTCGTGATATCAAAAGGAACGTCAGTATCGTTGACGGTGGGGAAGTCGCTTTGTTCCGAGAGGTCGTCCCTGTAGAACGTAATGTCAAGTATTCCTACCGGAAGGTTCACGCCTTCGTTTGCAAGGATATTATCCCGGACCGCTTTTGCTACGCAGACGCCTCTGCGTTTTATTCCTACGATGCAAAGATCGTCTGTGCCGTGGTTTTTTTCGCATATTTCGTATGAGATGCGCCGAAGTGCTCTTCCGACGGCTGCTTCGTCGAGAAGCGTGGATTTTAACGTCATGAAGTTTATTCCTCCGTTTTTAACAAAAAAATAACCCTGCCGCGCATGATGCGACAAGATTACAAAACTCAAAAATAGTATTATGGTACAGCATCACTGTGTTTTATAATCTTGCCGGCATCTCTGTGCCGTTCCTTAAAGATCCGTTGTCGGTATGATACCATTATCTTCGGCGTTTGTAAAGGTTTTTTTATAAAAAACGGAGATTTCGTCATTATCGACAAAAATCTC
>CAVKLD010000009.1:0-41400 GCA_963657065.1 bacterium | reverse complement strand
CGCGAAGCATTGGTAAAACCACGCGCCTGACCGGCAGCAATAAAATAATCCGTTAAAACAAAAAATCCGTGACGAAGCGCAATGCTCCGCCACGGTTTTTTGTCGCTGCCCGCCAGTTTTTCTGCTGCCCGGCTGTTTTTACGTATCTCTGCTGTTTTTCTGCCGCTCCGCTGTTTTTTGCGGCTGCCACAAATCGACATATAACGAAAAGCGAGCCGCTTGCACGAACTCTCGCGCATCGGCTCACTCTCCGTTGATCGTTTTTCGCAAGAAAGGAAAAGGAATTTGCCGTTTTCGTCGGTCTGTGTGACAAGAAGCCGGCGGAAACGTAACGGAAGATTGAAAATTAAAGTGCTTCGAGTGCGGTTTTGAATCCTTCGACTCTTTCGTCGAGGTTCTCGATGCCCATTGAATCGGCTATTGCTTCGATGAACGGGAGAGCCTGCTCCACCGTGAGAGGTCTGCCCATGTCGAGCATGGGATGGTCTATGGCTTCGGGGGCGAGCTTCGCAAAAAGTGTATAGGTTTCGGTGTTGTCAAGAATTTCGCCTATTGTTGTTTCTGAAAATGAATATTTGCCCATGATAAAGAACTCCTTTTGTTGTTTTTATTATATTATTGCGGTTTCTTCAGCTCTGTGAGCTTCATAAAATCGACTTTTTCAAGCGGTGTATGCGGCAGCTCGTCCATGAAAATGATTTCACGCGGGACAGAGAAGCCGGAAAGATTCTTTTGGCACGCGGATATTATTTCGCTGCGGCGGGCATCTTCGTCGCCTTTTTCTTTCAGTGAGATGTAAAGGCGAACGAGTACTTTGCCGTTTTCGTCGTATCCCTGTACGGCGCACGATTCGCGCACGAACGGGAGCGTGTCCATCAGATTTTCGATGTCGATGGGGTAAACGTTGTAGCCGGATACTATTATCAGCCGTTTTTTTCTGCCGGAGAAGTAGAAAAATCCGTCGCTGTCCCTGTATCCGAGGTCGCCTGAGAGCACCCATGGCGTGCCGCCGTCGTCGTAGTACAGTCCTTCGTCCTTCTTGCCGTTCTCCGTGAGATACCCTTCCATTATCGTCGGTCCGGAAATAACAATTTCTCCGATTTCGCCGTCGGGGAGCGGTTTGCGGTCATCGTCCCATATTTCCATGCGAACGCCTTCAAGCGGCTTGCCTATGGAACCGTCCTTATATACCCAGTTCGTGTTTACGCAGCAAACCGAGCCGACTTCCGTCAGTCCGTACCCCTGGCGCAGACGCGCTGAAGTGCCGTTGCGCTCGAGCATATTGTTGAAATCCTCAAGGAATTTCGGCGACAGGTCGTCGCCGCCGACGAACATCATTCGTGTGTTCGCGAGATGAGGACCGTCAAAGCCGGGCGTATGGTACAGCTTTTTGAACATGTTCGGTATGCCGCCTATACCTGAAATGCGGTTGTTCTTGTAGAGCTTTACAACAAGTTTTGCGTCAAACTGCATCAGCGGAATGAGCCGCGCCGCATTGCACATTGCCATGTGCGCCGCAACCACAAGTCCGAATGCGTGAAAAAACGGCAGAATAATTATTTCCGCCTCGTCGCCCGGCGCGACGATGTGGTCGATGTAGCCGAGGCGGTGCACGTTTTCGTTTATCGCCTTGTTTGTCAGTTTTATTGTCTTTGATTTGCCCGTAGTGCCGCCGCCGTTGAGATAAACCGCCACGTCATCGCCGTTGCGGCATTCGCCCGGCACGGTGCGCCCCCGGTACATGCGCATGATGTCCGAATAGCGGCGCATTTTTTTGTATTTCGGAAAAATCTTTTCAAGTGCGGCTTCTCCCGCGCCTGCGGCGGCGTGTTTCAGCGGCGACGCGTAGTCCGAAACGCGGCAGAGTATTACGGGCAACCCCGTGTCATTTATCGCCTTTATGTGGTCTTTGCACAAAAGACCGAGTACCATAAGTCCCTTGGAGTTCGCTTCTCTCACGGATTCCGTCAGAACAGCCGCGGGCAGAAGCGGGTGAACGAAATTCACGATAACGCCTATTTTGTTGAGCGCGTAAAAGCCGACAAGGCTTTCCACGTTCGTCGGCATAAATATCGTAAAAGAATCGCCGCGTTTGAGGTGCAGCTCTTTGACGAAATATGTTGCCAATGCTTCAATGTCGCAGATTATCTGTGTGCGGGTGTATCGCGCATCCATGTGCTGCATTTGGTCGTAGTTGCCGAATTGCTCCGTAGCCGCTTTATAGAACTCAAAGCAGTTGTAGTCTTCAGCTTCAATCATGTTGCAGTAAGGTTCCTGTGCGGTCATAGCTCTTCTCCTGCGGCGCAGCAACGCGCCCGTCCTCTTTGCTTTTCCTGTTTTTATCCTATGCGATGTCCGTTTTTGAGAGGAATGCTCTTTTTGAGGAACGGAATGTTCAGCGAACCCGTGAACGTGTCGCCGTCGAAAGTGACAACGGCTTCAAGTTCCTTGCCCTTGAGCATGGTTACTTCGCCTTTGCCGCTTAATGTATTTCCGTCTTCTTTAATGTCGTAAGTGCGTATTTCAACGCCTTTGAATTTTTCGGGCAGCTCAAAACGGATATCGTACTCGCCGTTGTTGTCCGAAATTTCTATTTTTATCTCACCTTTGAAAACCAAAGTGCTGACTGTTGCTGACCATTTTCCTAAACCTATCATAGCTTTTTCCTCCGATTTTGTGTAAAGTATACATGTTAATTATATATGGTTTGTGTTAATAAAGGGGGAAGATATTGTTAACATTTTATAAACCGCATAAACAAAGAGCGGTTTATGCATTTTTCGACTGTTTTGCAATATCAAACGTGTGACGGAAAATTCCCATGGTGCCATTTTACACAAATTCAATGTACATTTCAAGCTATTTGATATATTTCAGATTATATTTCTTTAAGTGGTGTTTAAACGTCGTTGTTCGCGCCTTGTGTCAAGCAGCTTTCCATGCAGCGTTTTACCATTTCGAGAGATGCTTCGCGGTCGGTGAAACTATCGTTGTCGCACAAAAGCACCGCGCCGTAAATCATCGACTGTATGAGATATGACTTTTCGTCGATTTTTTCGGGGCAGTTGGCACGGCAGTACTGTTGTGTGTATTTAATTATTTTTGCTGTCATCTGCGACATTTGCGAACGCTGATTTTCGTCCAGAGAATTTTTGTCGATAGTCAGCACGGCGCGAAATTCCGGATTCGCAAGGCGGAAACGAATAAGTGCCATCGAAAGCTCGACGACGAGATGTTTTGTGTCGTCCGAACAGACCTGCTCAATCTGTTCCTGAAAAAGTTCCCAGCGGCTGTTTATGTACTTGATAATTTCGAGAATGAACGTGCTTTTATTTTCAAAATGGCGGTAGGGCGCGGCGCACGAAGCACCGCAGGCGGAAGCAACGCGGCGCAGCGAAAAATCAGCGACGCCGTGGGCTTCTATTTCGGCAATGCCGGCGGTTATAAGGCGCGAACGCAGGTCGCGCGATTCGTAGCGGTCATCCATTTTTTTAATCTCCTTAAAATCAAAAGGCGGTGTGCGGTGCGGGCGGCTGATGTGCGGTATGATTCTGGCGATGCACGGCAGTGTTCGACCGATATGCGGCAGCGGTCGGCGTGTAAACACTGTTATCATGAAAATATTCTAACATATTCACCGCGAAAAATCAATGTTTGTGCGTTTTGACGGTTGATTTTTTTGCGAAGCGGGGTATAATGGTATTGCACGTTAACAGTGTTAACATAAAACAAAACGGAGGCTCGGCGATATGGACGACAGCTTAAAAAACGCAAGAATTACAATCGATGAAACAGACAGAGAGATCGCCCGTCTTTTTGAGCAGCGCATGCAGGCGGTGCGGGCGGTCGCGGAGTACAAAAAAGCGCGCGGCATGCTTATTTACGACCCGGTGCGCGAGGGTGAAAAAATAAAACACGACGCGGAATATATTTCCGATGTCGAATTAAAAGAATATTATAAGCGGTTTCTGACGGAAACGATGAAAGTGTCGAGGGAGTATCAGCGCAAACTTCTTGGGGAGATGAATGTTGCCTATAGCGGCATCGAGGGCGCGTTTGCGTGTATTGCCGCCGAAAAGCTATTTCCCACAGCTGAAAAAAAGCCGTATCCCGATTTCGCGTGTACGTACAATGCCGTTGTGAACGGCGAGTGCGACGTGTGCGTTTTGCCGCTCGAAAACAGTTCCGCCGGTGAAGTCGGACAGGTTACGGATCTCCTGTTCTCGGGTCCGCTCTTCATAAACGGCACGTTTGAGCTGCCCGTTACGCATGACCTTGTCGGTTTGCCGGACGCGGAGCTTGACGGCATTGCCACGGTCGTGAGCCATCCGCAGGCACTGCAGCAGTGCGCAGACTTCATAAAACGTCACGGATTCAAAGAAGAAGCGTTCGAGAACACCGCTCTTGCGGCAAAGTATGTCGCGGAGAAAGGCGACGCAAGCATTGCGGCTATCGCATCGGGCAAGAGTGCGCGTCTTTACGGGTTGAAAGTTCTGCGTGATTCCGTCAATACGGCGCAGGCAAATACAACGCGTTTCGCCGTTTTGAGTCTTAATGACAATCGCGAAAGCTCTGCGCGTCACGGGGCGCACTTCGCGCTGATGTTCACGGTCAAAAACGAAGCGGGTGCGCTTGCACGTGCGCTTAATATAATAGGTTATCACGGTTTCAATCTCCGTACGCTCAGAAGCCGCCCCGTAAAAGAGCTTCTGTGGCAATACTGCTTCTATGCCGAAGCCGAGGGCGACATCTACGGCGCGGAGGGAATGAACATGATTGAGGAAATGGGCGTTTGCTGCGACAGAATCAAAGTTCTCGGTTCGTTTGAAAGGCTCATTCCGGAAAAAGAGGACAAATAAATGAACGTGAGTGTCAGTGTTTCCGATGGGAAATATGATGTTGTAATAGAACATTCTGTTCTAAAAAAGGTCGGCAAATTGGTAAATCTTAACAGAAAAGTGCTTATCGTCACCGATTCGGGTGTTCCCGCAGAGTATGCTCAAGAAGTCAAAAAGCAATGTAAAACGCCTGTGGTTG
Source organism: bacterium (assembly GCA_963657065.1). Classification (GTDB taxonomy): domain Bacteria; phylum Bacillota; class Clostridia; order Oscillospirales; family Acutalibacteraceae; genus RUG806. Next base: position 36,363 of record CAVKLD010000009.1, on the reverse strand, counting down.
TCACATTGCCGCAGGGCGAAAAGAGCAAAACCCTCGAAAATTTTACGCTGCTTTGCCGTACAATGCTTGAAAACGGTTTTACGCGTACGGATTGCGCTGTTGCGGTAGGCGGTGGAGTTGTGACGGATATTACGGGTTTTGCGGCGGCGTCGTACATGCGCGGTATCGCATTTTATAACATTCCGACAACGCTTTTGGCGCAAACAGACGCTTCCGTCGGTGGCAAGACGGCGGTCGACCTTGACGGTGTGAAAAATATCGTCGGAGCGTTCTGGCAGCCGAAAGGCGTGTTTATCGACACCGAAACGCTTCGTACGCTTGACAGCCGCCAGTTTTCGGCGGGCATGGCGGAGATAATTAAGATTGCGTTGTGTTTCGATAAACCGCTTTTTGAACTTATAAAAAGCAGTGGCGCAAAACAAAATATCGACGAAATAATTTGCAAAAGCGTCCGGCTGAAAGCCGACGTTGTGACGGCGGATGAAAAAGAAGCGGGACTTCGCCGTGTGCTTAATTTCGGTCACACGGTCGGTCACGCCGTTGAAACGCTTACGGGACTGCTTCACGGTGAGAGCGTCGCGGTCGGTATGACGTATATGTGTTCCGAAAACGTCCGTGAGGAGCTGCTGCCCGTGCTCGAAATGTACGGATTGCCGGCAAAAACGGATGTTGCGCCCGAAAAGCTGCTTGAAGTTCTTTTGCATGATAAAAAAGCCGACGGCGATGTTATCAATGCCGTTTTTGTGAACGAACCGGGTTCGTTTGAGATAAAAAAAGTCACGCTTGATGAGATGAATGAAATTTTGATGCGCAACGCATGATGTCCGCGGCGCGAAACATGTACGGATATCGTTGTTTCGCCGTCTGTCGCAGACGTAAAACCGACGGATTCACCGCACGGCGCAAATGCGTTTACCGCTGCGCTTGCGTAACACGCGCAAACGGATTTACCGCCTGCGCTTGCGAAAATTGATTGTATGAAAAGGATTATCTATGAAAAACACTTTCGGAAATTCGGTTGCCGTCACGTTGTTCGGCGAGAGCCACGGTGCGGCGATAGGAGCTGTGCTTGACGGCGTCGCGCCGGGCACGGCGGTCGATGAAGAATACATACGTGAAAAGCTGACACTGCGTAGTGCACGTTCCGACATCTCGACTGCGCGGAACGAAAAGGATGCATTTCAAATTGTCAGCGGCGTTAAAAACGGCGTCACGACAGGAACGCCGATTTGCATTGTTATTCCGAATACGGACACAAATAGCGCGGATTACAGTAAAAATGGTTCTCTTGCGCGTCCCGGTCATGCCGACTACACAGGCCGTTGTAAATATCACGGATTCGAGGACAGAAACGGCGGCGGCCATTTTTCCGGCAGGATAACAGCCGCGCTCGTTGCGGCAGGTGCGATTTGCTGTCGTGCGCTTGAGGATAAAGGAATTTTTATCGGCACGCATATTTCGCGTGCCGCCGGAATTTCGGATATTCCGTTTGGCAATGTCGAAAAGGATGCCGCGCTGTTGTCCGTGAAACCGTTTCCCGTGCTTGACGATGTCCGCGGCGAAGAGATGAAAAACGCAATACTGAAAGCGAAAGCGGAGCTTGACAGTGTCGGAGGAGTTCTCGAAACGGCTGTTGTCGGAGTTCCGGCAGGTGTCGGCGAACCGTGGTTTGATACGGTCGAGGGTCTTTTGTCGCACGCTCTGTTTTCAATACCGGCGGTCAAGGGCGTTGAATTCGGTCTTGGGTTCGGCTTTGCGGATAAAACGGGGAGCGCGGCAAATGATGCACTCAGAAACGAAAGCGGCCATATAGTTCATGTTACGAACAACAACGGCGGCGTTATCGGCGGTATTACAAACGGAATGCCGATTGTTTTCAGATGCGCCGTGAAACCGACTCCGTCGATTGCCCGTCCGCAGCAGACGGTTGATACGGAGAGCGGCGAAAACGGAATTATAGAAATAAGGGGCAGGCATGACCCCGCGATAGTCCACCGCGCCGCGTTCGTGGTCAATGCCGTGACGGGACTGGTCGTGTACGACATGCTGGCAGGACGTTTCGGAACGGATTTTAATGCGGCGGAAGAAGAGGTGAAAAACGTATGAACGAGCCTGTTTACGGCTGCATCGGCAGACGACTGACGCACAGTTATTCGAAAGAAATTCACGCACTTCTTGCGCCGTATTCGTACGGGCTTTATCCCATGGAACCCGAAGAAGTCGGTAGATTTGTAAAATCACCGTACCTCGGCGGGATAAATGTCACGATACCTTACAAACGCGATATAATGCAGTATCTTGATATTATTGATTCTGCCGCACTTTCCGTCGGAGCTGTCAACACGGTTGTGAACCGTTCAGGTAAACTGTACGGTTACAATACGGATGTTTTCGGCATGGAAATGCTTCTGAAAAAGAACAAAATCGAGATGAAGAACAAAAAAGTGCTTGTTTTTGGTACGGGCGGCACGTCCCTTACTGCGATTGCGGCCGCTAAGGAGCTTGGCGCAGGTGAAATTCTGCGCGTTAGTCGAACCGCAAAGTACGGCGCGCTGATGTATGAAGACGCTGCCCGTGTTCATTCCGACGCCGACGTTATCATAAATACGACTCCCGTGGGAATGTTCCCCGACACGGTCGGCGAAAGTCCGATAGATATTTCGCATTTCAAGTCACTGTCCGGTGTCGCGGACGTTATTTACAATCCGCTGCGCTCCGCGCTTGTGCTTGATGCCGAGAAACGCGGGATTCCCGCCTGCGGCGGCTTGTACATGCTTGTTTTTCAGGCTGTCCGTGCGGCGGAGCTTTTTACCGGGAGTGAAATTTCAGAGGAAAAAGGCGAGGAAGTTTACAAACAAATTTACGGCAAAAAGTGCAACATTGTGCTTACCGGAATGCCTGCATGCGGCAAATCTTCCGTCGGCGCGGTGATTGCCGAAAAGCTCGGACGTGAGTATTACGATACCGATGAAATGGTTGAAAAATCCGAAAGCATGAAGATATCCGATATTTTCGCGCTGCACGGTGAAAAATATTTCAGGGATGCGGAAACGAATGTCATAAAATCGCTCGAGAACAAAACAGGTGTTGTTATCTCCACCGGCGGCGGCAGTGTTCTCCGTGAAGAAAATGTCCGTGCGCTGAAATCAAACGGCAAAACGGTTTTCCTTGACAGGGATGTGAGCGAGCTGCTGCCCACCGATTCGCGTCCGCTCGCGTCGACCGCCGAGGACATAAAAAAACGGTACGCCGAGCGCATCGGGACGTATACGACTACGGCGGATATTCGCGTTTCGCCGTGCGAAACTCCCGAAAAGACGGCGCAGGTCATTTTGAACGCGGCGGAGGGAATATAAATGAAGATACTTGTAATAAACGGTCCGAATCTCAACATGCTTGGCATTCGCGAGCCGAAGATATACGGCAGCGGAACATACGACGAGCTGATCAAAAAAATCGCCGAAAACTGCCGTGAACACGGCGACGAATGCGAATTTTTTCAGTCCAATCACGAGGGCGCACTTGTCGACAGGATTCAACAGGCGTATTTCGAGAAAGCCGACGGCATTGTCATAAATCCCGGTGCGTATACGCATACGAGCGTTGCGATTTTGGATGCGGTCAAAGCTGTGAATATACCGACCGCGGAGGTTCACATTTCAAACGTCAATTCACGTGAGGACTTTCGCAGGATAAGTTACATCCGCGCTGTGTGCATTGCGTCCGTTTCGGGCGAGGGGTTTGACGGATATATTCACGCGTGCGGCATTTTACGCGAATATGTGAAAAATAGTGCGCCGGACAAGAAAGGTGAATCGACATGACAGTTGAAATAAAACCGTCCGAAGCTAACGGAACGGTGTCCGCACCGCCCTCAAAAAGTATGGCTCACCGGCTTCTTATCTGTGCCGGACTTGCCCCGGGCGTGAGCACGGTAAGGGGAATCGCGGAGAGCGAAGACATAAAAGCGACGCTTGACTGTCTATGTGCGCTCGGCGCGTCGTACGGTGAAGACAACGGAACCGTGACGGTGACGGGTACAAACAAACCGGAACTCGGCACCGGCGGTGTGCTGCATTGCCGTGAGAGCGGCAGCACCATGCGGTTTTTCGTCCCTCTCGCACTGCTCGGCGGCAAAAATGCGGTGCTCGACGGCAGTCGAACGCTGCTTACACGTCCTCTCGGTGTTTACCGCGATATCTGCCGCGAAAAAGGACTTCTTTTTTCACAGGATGAAAACAGCGTTGTCGTAAAAGGACCACTCCCTGCGGGTGAATATACCGTGCCGGGCAACATCAGCAGTCAGTTTATCAGCGGACTTCTTTTTGCTTTGCCGCTTGTCGACGGCGACAGCGTGATAAAAATACTGCCGCCTGCGGAATCGAGTCCGTATATCGCGCTTACCGTGCGTGCGCTGTCGCTTTTCGGTGTCACGGTGCAGCACCCCGACGCAAACACGCTGATAATAAAAGGTGGTTCGAAATATACCGCCGCCGATGTCACGGTGGAAGGAGATTGGTCAAATTCGGCGTTCTTCGCCGCGCTTAACACGCTCGGCGGCAGTGTAAAAATAACCGGTCTTGACGAAAACAGTTTGCAGGGCGACAAGATATATACGAAGCATTTTGAGAGCCTGTCGAAAGGTGCGCCTGTCATTCACATCGGCGACTGTCCCGACCTTGCACCGATTCTTTTCGCCGTTGCGGCGGCGAAGTACGGCGGCGTTTTTACGGGTACGCGGCGGCTGCGCATAAAAGAGAGCGACCGCGCCGAGTGCATGGCGGCGGAGCTTCGCAAGTTCGGCACGGCGGTAACGGTTCATGAAGATTCCGTTGTGATATATCCGAACGAACTGCACGCTCCCGCCGAACATCTCGACGGACACAACGATCATCGCATCGTTATGGCGTTAAGCATTTTGTCAACGCTCACGGGCGGCGTCATCGATGGCGCGGAGGCGGTAAAAAAGAGCTTTCCCGATTTCTTCGAAAAGCTCAAAAGCACGGGTGTCGGGGTAATATTATGAAACTTACAAACGACAAGAAAATACTGATAACGGGACTGGGGCTTATCGGCGGCAGTTATGCCGAGGCTCTGACAAAAAAAGGGTTCACTGTTGCCGCAATCGACAGCAGACGCGCGGCGATAGATTATGCTCTGAACAAGGGGATAATAGCCGAGGGAACGGATTTTCCGGACGAAAATCTGATAAAAAACGCCGATATTATCGTCTTCGCGCTTTATCCGCATATTTTCCTTGACTGGATAAAAAATTACGGTTCGCTCATCTCTCCCGGTACGGTCGTGACCGATGTCACCGGCGTAAAGTGCAGCGTTGTGTACGACGTGCAGTCGCTGCTGCCGGACGGAGTGGAGTTTATCGCATCGCACCCCATGGCGGGGCGTGAGGTTTACGGCGTGGAGAATGCGACTCCGTCCGTTTTCGAGGGCGCGAATTTCGTCGTAACACCTACCGGCAAAAACACGGAAGAGGCGATAGAGCTGTGTGAGGAACTCGGCAAAACGCTTGGTTTTGCGCACGTTTCACGTTTGACGCCGGAAATGCACGACGACATGATCGGTTTTCTTTCGCAGTTGACGCACTGCATTGCCGTCGCTCTTATGACAAGCTGCGACGCGCCGAACGCGGAGTTGTATACGGGCGACTCTTTCCGCGATCTTACGCGGATTGCGCGTATAAACGAAGACATGTGGACGGAGCTTTTCGTGCTCAACAAAGAGCCGCTTTTGCGCCACATCGACCTTTTTTCCGCAGAACTTACGAAACTCCGCGACGCGCTTGCGGCGAACGACACGGAGAAAATGAAACAAATGATGCGCGTTTCCACCGCACGGCGGGCGCGTTTCGATAAACCGAAAAATAACTGAGAAAGCAGGGTAAAAAAAGTATGAATATGGATTTCATCGGCAAGCTGCCGATTCCGCAGGAAATAAAGCTGCAATATCCCGTACCGGCGGCGGCATCCGAGATAAAGACGCGTCGCGACGAGGAAATTAAAAATATCTTTTCCGGCAAAGACAACCGTCTTCTTCTTATCATAGGTCCGTGCTCCGCCGACAATGAGACGTCGGTGCTCGATTACATCTCGCGTCTGAGAACGGTGCAGGACAAAGTCAGTGACAAAATTCTGATAGTTCCGCGCATTTACACGAACAAGCCGCGCACGACGGGCGCAGGTTACAAAGGCATGCTGCACTATCCCGAACCCGGCGAAAAGCCGAACCTCATCAAGGGCGTTATCGCGATAAGACGGCTGCACATGAAGGCTCTCACGGAGTGCGGTTTTTCGTGCGCGGACGAGATGCTCTATCCCGAAAATCACCGCTATCTTAACGACCTGCTGTCATACGTCGCGGTTGGTGCGCGTTCCGTTGAAAATCAGCAGCACCGCCTTACCGCAAGCGGCATCGATATTCCGGTCGGCATGAAAAATCCCACGGGCGGCGACATCTCCGTCATGATGAATGCCATTAAAGCCTCGCGCGGCAAGCATACTTTCTGCTATCGCGGATGGGAAGTAAAGAGCCACGGCAACCCGTATTCGCACGCGATACTGCGCGGATATGTCAACAAATTCGGACAGTCCATTCCAAACTATCACTACGAGGACCTTCTGGGGCTTGCCGAGGAATTTGAGAAGGAAAAGCTCGAAAATCCCGCAGTCATTGTCGATACGAATCACTCGAATTCCGGCAAAAAGTACCTCGAGCAGGTACGCATCGCAAAAGAGGTGCTGCACTCATGCCGCCACAGTAACGATGTCCGCCGCATTGTGAAAGGCTTCATGATAGAAAGCTACATCGAGGACGGTGCGAGAAAACTCGACGAACCCGGCTACGGCAAGTCGATAACCGACCCGTGCCTCGGCTGGGAAAAAACCGAAAGGTTTATTTACGACGCGGCGGAATTGGTGTGATGCCGTTCCTTTAAACCGAAATAAGACAAAAAAAACGGGAACGCGGCAGATGTCAGAGTCTGTCCCGTTCCCGCGCTTTTTTGTAACGGTATACGTGCGATATTGAGAATCGATGTATGTTTTTTTTGTTAATTTGACGGCAATCGCATCAGTGCTGTCAGCACGGTGCCGTTTTTCGATTCAATCCGTGCTCTCCGCGTCTTTTTTCTTCGATGGCTTTTGGAAAAATCCGATTATCTGCCCCGAAATTACGACGGTGCAGAGTGAGTACGTGATTTTGCGAAGTGGAATATATGTAAGCGACAGAGCCAAAACAATAAGGTCGCTGATAAGGTATATCCATCTGATGTCGACTTTTTTCAGAATTTTCGCAAGTCCCATCGACAGTGCATCGTCACCGCCCGGTGCGCCGCCGAAGCGCACGCATATGCCGACTCCGACGCCGACGAACACTGCGCCGACGACGCACGCAAGCATTGTATGTTCGGCAATGCCCTCCCATACGGGCGGGAACTGCTCGAAAATCGCATAAAACGCCGAAAAAGCAAGCCCCGCGACTGCGGAATACACGACAAATCCGCCGCCGAGCACGATAAAACCGAAAATATAGCATATGAAATTCATCACAAGGCTCGACACCGACGGAGAAATGCCGAAATGATGATGCAGCAGCAGTGCCAGTCCGAGCACGCCGCCCTCCGTAATGTCGGCAAATGAATGAACATTGTAAAGACCGAAAGCAAGAACAGCCGCTCCCGGCAGCTGCCACAAGCAGTTTTTGAGTTTAATTATGTCGTTTGCAAAATTTTTGAACGGGTTCATCTTTTCACCGTAAACAAAAAGCCGCAAAAACACGGCTTTTTATTTTTCCTTTATTCTTCTTAATGCGACTCCGTACCGCTTGTCGGATTAAAGTGCGTATGAGTAGATTCCGTAGAATTGCAGGAATGTTCCCGCAAGTATAAACAGGTGGAACACCGCGTGTATGTACGGTATCTTTTTGCCGATGCCGTAGAGCACCGCACCGACGGTATACGCCACGCCGCCCATGAGGATGTAGAAGAAAAACGCCTTTCCCGTTTCGGTTCCGCACACGCTTTTTACGCAGATGAGAGCCGACCAGCCGAGAGCTATGTACATAAACATCTGAACCGCCTTGAATCGCTCCTGATCCATCAGCGTCAGCAGAATGCCCACTGCGGTGAGTACCCATGACAGCACGAAAAGCGCAATGCCGAGCGTGCGCCTGAGCGGGATAACTCCCAGCAGATAGTACGCCGACAGAGAACCCGTTATCATGAGGAAAACGTTCGAATGGTCTGTGATTCTCGCAATTTTTTTGTAAAAACCCGGGCGCAACCCGTGATATAATGCCGAGCCGAAGTACAGAATAAACATGCATACCGAGTAAATTATGATGGCTGTGCACTGTGTTCCCGTTACCGCGCCGCCGAGTTTTTTGAAGCACATCACAAGTGCGGCAACGGCAAATATCACTCCCGGCGCGTGCGTTATGCTGTTTACCGTATCCTCGTGCCTTGAGTAGTTCGGCAATTTGACTTTATCGATATCAAACATAAAAAAGCCTTCTTTCGTTGTATTAAAATTAACGGCTGCGGGCGCGTGCGGTTTTCGCATGTGCTTTTTTGCAGCCGTGAAAAAGAGTTTTGGATTGAAAAAAATCCGCTGTCCGCCCGTTATGATGTCTGCGGTGCTTTGCTTTCATGATTGAAAAAATTTAATCCGTTAACTTTTCGCTGATTTTTGTCGCACCGTCCTCGACGGCGTCTTTTGCCTTGCTTGCGCCCTCGCTTAATTTCTCGCTGATTCTTTCACCGGCACTTTCGGCTTCATCTTTTATGGATGTCAGAACATTGTCGTGCGCGGTTGTTTTTTCGGTGTTTTCGGACTTCGTGCACGATATGCAGCATATAAAAACCGCCGCTACAACGGCAATGATAATAAAACACTTTTTCATCATTATTTTCCTTTCGGTAAGTTGTTTGTCCGTTTTTTTTGCGGACGTACTTATTGTGTCCCGAAGAAAAAATAATATACCGAGCAGGATGAAAAATGTCATTCGCGAAGAACGACACTCACAAGTCTACAGTATAAATGTGTAAAAAGCATTTATTTTATTTGTATAAACGACAAACAAAATTTTAACAAAAAACAAACACAGGCAAAATAAACACGATTTTGAATTATAACTTTACCATTTTTTTGTCGGGTTTGTTATTTTTTTATCGAACGCCGAAACCGCGGCGATGCGTGTCCGTTTTTTGTTGTTTGCAATCGTTCGAAAACCGTGCGCAGTCTTTCGCAAGCCGTGCGTCAACGAAATAAAGAAGAGAAACGTTCCCGTTTTAAACAACACGTGCCTATTGACTATACTTTTGTCGTTTGTTATAATTATTAAGGTGCGGTTATCTCCCGCCTTTGCGGGCGGCGTCGTTTTCGTTCGCCGTAAAGACGGTGTTTTGGGCGGCGTCGGAGAGTATCCCGCATCGTGTAAAAATATTTACGCTTTGTCAGTTCGTGACCATCCTGACATAAAACAAAACTACGGAGAAAAAAACAATGAAAAAAAATGTCGAAAAAACAGTTAAGACGGCTCTCATAGGGGCTATGTATGCCGCGCTTACGTATCTTTCCGCCGGAATGGGAATGGCGTTCGGTGCTGTTCAGTTTAGGTTATCCGAGGCTCTCACCGTACTGCCGATTTTCACGCCCGCCGCATGTGTGGGACTTACCGTCGGGTGCGTTGTGTCGAACATCGTAAGCTCGGTGTCGCCGCTTGACATGATTTTCGGCAGTTTTGCTACTTTTCTTGCGGCTGTACTCACACGTCTGCTGCGGAACATCACAATAAAGAAGTTCCCGCTGCTGTCGTTTTTGTCGCCCGTTGTCGTAAACGGACTTGTCGTCGGCGCGGAAATAAGCCTTTTGGGCGGTTTGGGGGAAGCGTCGTTTGCTCTTTTTGTGACAAATGCGCTGTCCGTTGCGTCAGGTGAGGTGGCGGTGGTGTTCACGCTCGGCACCGTATTGTGGGGAACGGTTCGCAAAAGCGACAAGCTCGGGAGAGTAATTTAGAAGCAATCCGGTCGGCAGGAATGAAAAGTTTTGCCGGCGGTATTCCCAATTCCGAAATTAAACGAACAATTGACCCGTTTTGCGCCGTTCGGCTCATTCGGGAGGAAGAAGGATAAATTTATGAAAAAAATAATAGTAGCGGATGACGAAAAACTTATCAGGCGTCTTGTAAGCGATTTCCTCACTGCGGAGGGGTATGAGCCGCTTCAGGCGGATGACGGCGACGTCGCTCTGAAGCTATTTGAGGAAAATCCCGATACCGCGCTTCTTATCCTCGACATCATGATGCCCAACATGGACGGCTGGGAGGTGTGCCGGCGTATCCGTGAAACTTCCGACGTGCCTATTATCATGCTTACCGCACGCAGTCAGGAGTACGACCAGCTTACGTCTTTCGACGCGGGCGCGGACGACTATGTGACAAAGCCGTGTTCGCCGTCGGTGCTTATGAAACGCGTCGCCGCGCTTCTTCGCCGCCGCGACGGCAATCAGTCGAACTCGAAAGTATTGAGCCTCGGAGATTTGAAGCTCGATTCTTTCGCTCACGAGGTGTGGCTCGGCGGCAAAAGCATAAGCCTTACGCTTAAAGAGTACAGCATTCTGCAAAAACTGCTTGCGGCTCCAGGCAGGGTTTTTTCCCGTGAACAGATGCTCGACGATATCTGGGGATTTGATTTTGACGGCGACATCAGAACTATAGACTCCCACGTTGCGCGGCTGCGCACAAAACTCGGCGAATGGGGTTCGCAGCACATTAAAACGATTTACGGAACCGGATATAAACTTGAGGTGAGCAAGGATGGCGCACATGAGGAAGAAAACGGTTAAGACAAAGAAGCCGCGCAGTATACGCAGACGACTTATGACGGCAATAATGTTCATAATGCTTCTTACGGTTCTCATTCCGGTTGTCGCTTACAATTCACTGCCGGAATGGGTCTATTTGTTTGTGCCCGGCACAAGGCTCTGGATAGGTTCGGACTACGTCGCGGACGCCTACGGAACGGATGAATTTACGGAGGCGGTGAAGTATGCCGAACGAAGATACAACGCCACGGTGGAAATATTCAATGCCGACGGTGAGTTTATTTACTCCACGGCGAGTCTTGTGGAAAATCTGCCCGCCGACCTGTCCGAGGCTCCTCCCATAGACGAAGCGTACATGATAAAATACGAGGTTCAGAGCGGCAGACTCAAAGTTTCCGACAAGGGGTTTCTGATAAAGAGCTACACGGATAAAAATATCGAGATAACCTATCTCGACTGCTACAACTACATGCCCGGCGGCGAACGAATCGAAATGTCACAGCAAGTTACGAATGAAGGTGTGATGGCGCGAATTGACTTTATCATATCCTTTGTCAGTCTTATGATATCAATAATAGTTGCGCTGTCCGTGATTTCCATATACCTGAAGCGGTTTACCCGTCCCGTGGAAAACATGTGTGAGATAACCGACTCGATAGCAAAACTCGACTTTTCGCGGACATGTCCTCCCACCGGAATCGCGGAGCTTAACCGCCTTTCCGAAAGCGTCAACTCTCTTTCCACCTCTCTTTCGGCATCTCTCGAAGATCTTAAGGAAAAGAACAAAAAACTTGAGGAAGACATTGCAAACGAGCGCACCATAGATAACCTTCGCCAGACGTTTATTTCGGGCATTTCGCACGAGATGAAAACGCCTATCGCCATTATTCAGGGGTATGCCGAGGGCGCGAAAATGTTCTACGAATCGGGCAACGCCGACATGGCGGGGCAGTATTGCGACATCGTAATGCGCGAATCGCGGCGTATGAACACCATGATAATGAAGCTGCTCGAAATAACGAAGTACTCTTCCGGCGCATATGAACTTGACACTGCGGAATTTCCCGTTTCGGAGCTTGCCGCCGACTGGTTTGAACGCAACAACGCGATACTTGACGAAAAGGGGATAACGGTTGAAAACCGCATCCCCGCCGAGTGTGTCGGCATCGGCGACAGGGTGATTCTTGAGTCGGTTGTCAACAACTATATGTCGAACGCCGTATCGCATTGTGACGGCGATAAAAAAATAGTCGCGACGGTGGAGGACAACGGCGAGTTTTTCAGAGTATACATTTTCAATACGGGACAGCATATTGCGGATAAGGATTTCGACAAAATCTGGACGTCGTTTTACCGTGCCGATAAGTCGCTTTCCCGTTCGCAGGGGCGATTTGGCTTGGGACTTGCCATCGTCGCATCGATTCAAAATCTTCATAAAGCCGCCTACGGCGCGGAAAACGTTGAAAACGGCGTGAGATTCTATTTTGACATCAGAAAAGCCCCGCATGAAGAATAATGCGGAGTCTGCACGGCGTGATGCGTTTCGATGTGTTTCGGGCAGTGCGGCGCACGTCCGTCGAACACACGTGACGCAACCGCCCGATACGTTTGCCGGAGCGCAAAACAATTCTATTTCTTCGGAGAAAAAATCAGCATGAAAAAAGATTATTATGTTTCACTCGGCATTTCGCCGGAAATTTATGAGCTCGGAGAGAAAGCGGTTAAAAAACTTTACGGTCGTTTCAAAAAAGCCGACGACATATCGGAAATAAACCAGCTCAAGGTGCTTTCCGCGATGCAGAAAAACCGCGTCAGTGCGGGTTGCCTTGTCGGCACGACGGGTTACGGTCACGACGATATCGGGCGCGATACGCTCGAACGCGTGTACGCGGACGTGTTTCACACCGAAGCCGCGCTTGTCCGTCCGCACATCACATGCGGCACGCATGCCCTCGCGGTTGCTCTGTCCGCAAATCTTCTTCCCGGCGATGAACTTCTGTCGCCCGTAGGCAAGCCTTACGATACGTTGGAAGAGGTCATCGGCATTCGCGATTCGGCATGCTCCCTTAAGGAATACGGTGTTGCATACCGTCAGGTTGAGTTGCTGCCCGACGGCACTTTTGACTACGAGAATATCAAAAAGGCAATAAACGACAAGACAAAGCTGGTTACGATTCAGCGTTCGAAGGGGTATCAGATGCGCCCGTCGTTTTCCGTCGGTCAGATAGGCGAACTTATCGCGTTCGTAAAGAGCGTCAAGCCGTCCGTCACCGTAATGGTCGACAACTGTTACGGCGAATTTACGGAAGAACTCGAGCCGTCCGATGTCGGCGCGGACATGGTCGTCGGTTCGCTCATAAAGAACCCCGGCGGCGGACTTGCACCCATAGGCGGTTATATCGCAGGTACGCAAAAGTGCATTGACCGCTGTCACTATCGACTTTCCGCGCCCGGCGTCGGGCAGGATGTCGGCGCGAGCCTTGGTGTTCTTACGAATTTCTACGAAGGATTTTTCCTTTCACCTACGGTTACTGCCGGCGCTCTCAAGGGCGCACTGTTTGCCTCCGCGCTTTATGAAGCTCTCGGATTTAAATGTGTGCCCTGCGCGGATGAAGACAGACACGACATAATTCAGAGTATCGAATTGCGCTCAAAAGACGCAATGTGTGCCTTTTGTGACGGCATTCAGTCCGCCGCTCCCGTTGACAGTTATTTTACACCTATCCCCGAACCCATCCCCGGCTATGCCGACGAAGTCATTATGGCTGCGGGCGCGTTCGTACAGGGTTCGTCGATAGAACTTTCCGCAGACGGTCCCATCAGAGAACCTTACGCGATATATTTCCAGGGCGGTCTTACATGGAATCATGCAAAATACGGAATTTTACTCTCCGTGCAGAAAATGTACGACAAGGGTCTTATCACATCCGCGCAGATAAAAGCGGCGTGCGAAAAACTGTAAAGACATGTAAAAGTAAAGTGCAACATACAAAATATGAGATACCATTCGATATTAGATATCAAATGCATAAAAACGAAAGAGAAAGAAGAATCTGAAAATGAACGGAAACAGGTCGGAAAGAACAGTTAAGGCAATAAATGCGGTTAAGGTTATTTTTCTGATAATCACGGCTGCGGCGGCACTTTTTTACACGGTAAAAGGCGTTGTTCGCGTAAACAATGTTGAAGTGGCTGAAGACTACACTCTCGAGCGTGAAGCCGTTTTTACACGCGTTACAAAAGCACTCGAAGAAGAGTACGAGGATGAAACGGTCTGCCCCGTCGAGTTCATGTGTGACGACGGTGTACACACGCTGACGGTCGAGTATACGTACGAAGAATGGGAATTGCTCCCAACGGGCGCAGAAGTCACCGGTTACATATACACCGCTGCCAATGACATCGATATTTGTTTCGACCACGAAGCGACGGCGGATGAAATAAAATCCGCCCTCAAAGACGCGAACGCAGACGATTCCGCAGCCGTGTTCGGCGCGGCAATGGCGTTTGCTCTGGTTTGTGTCGCTCTTGCGGTCATTACCGTGTTTAACAAGATGTTTACGGTTTACGAGCAGATATGGTTCATAACGATAATGGTGCTTGCAGCCGTTATATCCATCGCATTCCCGGAAGAGGACTGCAACGGAGTAAACGGACTTGTTATTATGTCGCTGTATCTTGCGGATACTTTTTTGAACATTCTGTGCGAGCTGCTTATCTCGAAACAGAGCAAGTGGAATTTTATTGTGTCAATATTTGTCGAATTAACTGAAATTGCGATATGCATTGTTCTTGCGTACCGTTTCGCGACGCTTGCCTCCACGCTGTTTTTCTGGCTTCCGTGCGACATTATCAGCTTCATTAACTGGCACAAGCACCCCGACAGAGTCGAGGACGATCTGACGGAGGTGCGCACGCTCAAAGGCTGGCAGGAAGCCACAATAATCGCCGGCATTGTCGTTTGGACGCTTGTCGTGGGTTGGCTGCTTACAACAATTAACGTGGAATCGGATTTCTTCGAAAACAACGACGCGCTGCGCATTGCCGTCTGCTACATTGACGCGTGCGCGAGTGCGGTTGGCATTGTGAACGGACTTTTTATCTTGCTGCGTCTGCGCGAACAGTGGATAGCGTGGTACATCTGCGCACTGCTTGAAGCTGCAATAAACATAATCTCCGGGCAGTTTGTTCTGCTTGTCCTCAAGGCGGGCTACATCACAAACACGACATACGGATATATCAAATGGACGAAGTATATTAAGCAGAGCGAAGCCTCGCCCGAAAAAGTCACGCAGTGACGAATCCGCTTTCCGATTGCGGATACTGTAAAAACAAACGGGAGTTTTTCCATGAATTCGGAACTGTTTGATTTGAAACTGAATAAACAGCAGGCCGATGCCGTCAGACGGATTGACGGCGCGGTTTTGCTGCTTGCGGTGCCGGGCAGCGGAAAAACGACGGTGCTTACGGCGCGTCTTGGATATATGACGGAGTACGCCGGTATCGCCCCCGACAGCATTCTTGTGCTTACATATACGGTTGCGGCTGCAAGGGAAATGAAAGCGCGTTTTGAGAGCATGTTCGGTTCTCACGGCGGCAAAACGCCTGAATTCAGGACAATTAACGGAGTCGCTCAGCGTATAATAAACGATTTTGCATGTTTTGCCGGACGCGAACCCTTTTCGCTTATCACGGACGAAAAGCAGGTGAATATGACAATCGCCGCGCTTTACCGCAATCTTACGTTTGAGTATGCAACCGATTCTGAGATTTTCGATATCAGGCGGCGAATAACGCTGGCGAAAAACAGCATGATGACGAAAGAAGAGCGGGAATCTCTCGAAACCGAGGGAATTCCGTTTGAAGCGATTTTTACGAAATATCAGGCGTGGCTCAAGTCGAACAGACTTATGGATTACGACGATCAGCTCATCTATGCGCTGAGGATGCTGCGCGGCTATCCGGAGTTCCGGCGCAGATACATTTCCGGATACAAATATGTATGTGTGGACGAGGCGCAGGACACTTCAAAAATTCAGCACGGCATAATAAAAGCCCTCACCGAGGGCAACGGAAATATATTCATGGTTGGCGACGAGGATCAGAGTATTTACGGTTTTCGCGGCGCGGCACCCGAATTTCTTCTGAATTTCGGCAAGGATTATCCGGGCGCGACGATTCTCAAAAGCGAAGAAAATTTCAGAAGCGCACCCGAAATTATTCACGCCGCAGATAAATTCATATCGGCAAACACGCTGCGCATAAGCAAAAAAATGATTCCGTTTCGCACCGACAAAGGTTTACTGCATGAAATCAACGTGCAGGATATACCGATGCAGTACAACCGTTTGATGAGGATTCTTCCGAAAAGCGTGGGACGCACGGCGGTTCTTTACCGAAACAACGAATGCGCGCTGCCGCTGATTGATGCGCTGATACGCGAGGGTCGTGATTTTTCGTGCCGCGATACCGACTGCGCTTTTTTCACGAACAGGACGGTGCTCGATATCGTGAGCATCCTGCGCATTGCCGATAACGGCGGCACTGTCGATGACTTTATGCGGATTTACTACAAACTTGGTCTGTATCTAACGAAAAGCGTAGCCGAGCGTGTCTGCGCAGATGCGGCGGCGGGAAAAGAAAAAGTTTTTGACTGTCTTCTTAAAAGCGGAATTCTGTCCGAACAGCAGCAAAAAAAATGTGAACGGATTGCCAAGGAGCTAAAGAGCATAAAAAGCGCCAATGCCTGCCGGGCGGTGTCGCTTGCGGCAAACCTCACCGGGTACGCCGACTTCAAACACGGTCCGGACGAGAATAAAACGGAGATACTTGCGGTGCTCGCCGAGCGCGAAAAGACGATTTCGGATTTTCTCAACAGGCTCGGCGTATTGCGCGACGCCGTCATGCGGGGATTCTCCGGCAGCGAGAAACTCACGCTTTCAACCATTCATTCCGCCAAAGGACTGGAATTTGACACGGTGTACATTATAAGTGCGGTTGACGGCATTCTTCCGGCCGATGTCCCCGAAAAAAGTGATGACGCGGCTGAGATTGCGCAATACGAGGAAGAACGGCGGCTTTTTTACGTTGCGATGACACGTGCAAAGAACGATTTGGGTATTTTTACTTTTTCATCCGAAAGGTACGGAATGTTGTTTTCCGATGAAATCTTTGATAAGACGTATACGGCGGCAGGAAAAAAACCGCGCTCCGCTCCCGCGTCCATCGGATTTACCGTCGATGCGCGCTCGCACGGCGGCAGAGATGAATCAGATGAGTTTTCAGTCGGTCGGGAGATAACACACAATCGGTTCGGCGTCGGCAGGGTGACGGCGCGAAACGGCGACATCGCAACCGTGCAGTTTGAAAGCGGCACGGTTCGCAGAATGAGCATCTCGCATTTGAAACGCAAAAAGATAGCCGAAGTCCGTTAAATATCCCTCTGCGCCCGAACAGCGGCGTGTCCCGCGAAAAAATCTCACTGCGGCTATTGCATTTCGCAGAGAAATAATGTATAATCGTCAAAGAAAAAGCGAACAAATGTTTTGTCTGAAAGGATATGAAATAAAGTGGCAGATAAGCAATCATCCAAATCCAACACCGGCAAACCGATGGATAAAGAAGAGGCGCTTCAAACAGCAATTCAACAAATTGAAAAACAATACGGCAAAGGTTCCGTCATGCGCCTCGGACAGACAAAGGCTCTTAATATAGATTCGATTTCCACCGGTTCGATAGGCCTTGATGCCGCGACCGGTATCGGCGGACTTCCCAAGGGCAGAATAATTGAAATATACGGACCGGAATCCTCCGGTAAAACGACGCTTGCGCTTCATGTCGTCGCAGAAGCTCAAAAAAAAGGCGGCGAAGCGGCGTTTATAGATGCCGAGCATGCGCTTGACCCGAAATACGCCGCCGCGCTCGGCGTTGATGTCGATTCTCTCCTTGTTTCGCAGCCGGATAACGGCGAACAGGCCCTTGAAATAGCCGAATATCTTACCCGTTCCGGCGCACTGGACGTTATCGTTATCGACTCCGTCGCCGCGCTTGTTCCCAGAGCGGAAATAGAAGGCGAAATGGGCGATTCTCATGTCGGAGCGCATGCAAGACTTATGTCGCAGGCACTGCGCAAGCTCGCCGGCGCAATCTCACGTTCCAACTGCATCGTCATTTTCATAAACCAGCTTCGTCAGAAAATAGGCGTCATGTATGGAAGCCCCGAAGTTACGACGGGCGGTATTGCGCTGAAATTCTACGCCTCCATGCGTATCGATGTCAGACGCGTCGAGCAGATAAAAGTATCTGGCAATGAGTTTATCGGTTCGCGCACGAGGGCGAAAATCGTCAAAAACAAGCTCGCGCCGCCGTTTAGAGAAGCCGAATTTGACATTATGTACGGTACGGGCATTTCAAAAGAGGGCGAAATTGTCGATATGGCGGTAAAACTTGACATAATCCACAAGAGCGGCGCGTGGTTCTCCTACGGTGAGCAGCGGCTCGGTCAGGGACGCGACAAAGTCAAGCAGTACCTTCACGACAACCCCGAATTTATGGCGCAGATTGAGCAGCAGATTCGTAATTCCGATAAGTTCGCCGAGCTTTTGGGCGGCATTTCCCCATCCAAAAAAGACGATGAACCGGATGTTGCCGCGCCCGAAACGGACGAAGACGGTGTGCTTATTCCGAATAACGGCCGCATGCCGAAAATAAAAATTGACATTGCCGCTGACTGATGACGGTTACGGTTACGACGGCAAAAAGCGGAAGAATAAATATTTTTGCGGACGGCGAATACCGGTTTACCGTTCCGTCCGATGTCTGGTACTCTTTCGCGTTTTGCGACGGCGGCGATATAACGGAAGAGGAGCTTTCCGCGATAAAAACTGCGGGGGACTTCCGTTTCGCGTATGAATCCGCCATGCGCATGCTCGGTCTTCGCGCCCACGCCGAAAAAGAGCTTGAACGCAAACTGAGGGCGAAGTACGGCGAAGACGAAACGCGAGCCGCCATAGAGAAGTGTAAAGAATACGGGTTTGTCGATGATGCGTCTTTTGCGCGTGAATTTGCGCGTGAACTGTGCGAACGAAAAAATTACGCGCCCGCCCGTATTAGAAACGAGCTCAGAATGCGCGGCGTTTCGGCGGACGACATCGAAAACGCCGTTGCGGGGCTTGACGCGTCCGACGGCGGCATCTTCCGTGCGCTGCAAAAGCTGCACCTGCCCGCCGAACCGAGCGAAAAAGACATGGCGCGTGCCTACCGCCGCCTGATTGCGATGGGATATTCTTACAGTGAAACAATGCGTGCTTTGCGAATCTTAGACGCGGAAGACTAAAAAAGCAAGGGAATAAGAATAAAAACGGACTGTATTTCATTTTCGGCGTCAGAATCGCCGGGTTGTGAAATACAGTCTTTTGCTTAGAAAAAGGGAATCAAACCCATTCCGCCTGTCAGCGACTCTTTTCGGCATCTCTCGTCCTTTTCACCTTGATACCCATCAGCTTTATCGTTGAAGTGCGGCAGTGATTGTTATTTGCGCCGCGCTTGCCGCTTTTACAGCAATTCTCCGAATGTGCCGCGTCGGTCTGCGCGTCTTTGTTCGGCATGTGTCTTTTCGTTCTGCACGCGATTATTCATTCTGCGCGAGTTTTTTCGTAATGCAACGGGCAAAAATTTTTGACGCAGAATTTCGACCGGCGCATATGTGTTTGTGAAACTTTAAAAATAAGCGATGTATCCGCCGTTTTTGTTTTTGTCCGCTATTCGTTTTTTTGCACGCTCGATTTGAGCGTCGATATCGCCGCCGCTTTCGGCAAACTCGCCGGAGCCGCCGCGTGAACAAAAAATACATCCATCCGTGCCGAGTGTGCCGTCGCGGTTCGGACACGTAAAACCGCCCTCAAGCGCAAGATTGTATATCTTTTTGCCGTACGTCATGCGGCAATATTTGTTAACAGTAAGCATAATTACACTCCGTAACGGTCATAATTACAATCCGGAATTATCAAAATCGGGCGTGTATTCCGTTTCCGCACTGGACAGCTCCTGCACAAAACCGCTGTCCCATCCGAGCAGACAGAGATAATCGACCGCTTCATCGTATTCTTCCCGCGTCAGTCTGCGGTTAAGAGAATCAATCTCAAGCGGTGTTTCGGGCGGCGTGTACTGGCTCATAAGGCTTATCATAATGTCATCATCTGAAAATATATTCGTCAAAATATCAAGACAGCCGAGCGTGTTTTCTATAAATCCGGGCAGTACAAGGTGACGCACGATAACTCCGCGCTGCATCATGCCGCTGCCGTCAAGCTCAAATTTTCCCGTCTGACGGTACATTTCGCGAATCGCCGCCGCCGCCGTCTGCGGATAATCCGCCGCGCCGGAAAGCTGCCGCGCAAGCGTACTGTCGGAATATTTGAAATCGGGCAGATAAATGTCAATAAGTCCGTCTAGCGTTTTGAGCGTTTCCGTTTTTTCGTATCCGCTTGAATTCCAGACAACGGGAATCGGCGGTTTGCCCTCTTTGAGCGCGGCGGCGATAATGTCGGTATAGTGCGTGGGCGTGACGAGATCTATCGTGTCGGCACCCTGCTCCGCAAGTTCGTCGAATATCTCGCGCAGACGTTTCACGGTTATTTCTTTGCCGTCACAGTTGCGGCTTATTTTTATATTTTGGCAGAATTTACAGCGCAAATTGCAGCCGCTAAAAAAAACAGCACCCGCGCCGCCCGTCGAACAGATGCACGGTTCTTCCCAGAAATGGAGTCCCGCCAGCGCCGCTTTGATATTTGTTCCCACACCGCAAAAACCCGTTTTTTTCGTTCTGTCTGCTCCGCAATTGCGCGGACATAAATTGCAGTTTGACACGTTACTCCTCCGTCTTTTTGTTTGAAAACAATTCTTCTCTTATATTTTCCAGTTGTAGATTGTTCCGAAAATGTTGTCTTCCGTGACCTCGACAGTGCCGCTCACCGTGCGCGAATAGCAAAACTGTCCGTTCCTGAAGCAGAGCGGAATGAACGGAACACTCTCGTTGAACGCTCTAAGGAACGCATCAAGACTTTCCGATCCGCTCTTGTAGTCAAAATATTTCGTTCGCACAGCCGCGTCCTCCGCGATGCCGTATGATATATTGCCGTCTTCGGCAAAAAAACAGCTTAAATCCATGTTTTTTGTCAATTTGACTTCGCCTAAGTAAAGGTCGTATTCGCCGTTTTTAAGTGCTGTTTCATAGTCTTCGGTTGATAATTTCGTCAATTCAAGTGTAATATTAACTTTCGATAGATCTTCGGCGAGAAGCGAGGCGGTATTGCGTGTAAATGAACCGGTGTCGGCATATATGAGTTTCAGTGTGATAGGATTCCCGTCTGTACCGTAGCCGAGCGTTTTCAGCAGAGCATTTGACGCAATCCCGTCGCTGTCGGATTCCGAATAAATCTGCTCCTTTGAGTCGATGACTTTTGTCCACGCCGTGTTCATCGGAACTTCCGTGACCCGCGCATGATTCATGAAAGCATTCTCGACAATCTGCCGTCTGTCGCAAGCCATTGAAATGGCTTTCCGCATGTCTGCGGTGTTCAGCGGAAACGTTTCGGAGTTTACACCGATAAAAACAAGGTCGTTAAGATATACTTCGTTGACGCTTGAATACGTGCGTTTTGCTGAACCTTCCGACAAATCAGTGAAAAAGCAGTCTATTTCGCCGATATCCAAAAGATGCATAAGCGATTCAGTTTCGGTGACATTGTACAGGCGTATAGTTCCTATTTTCGGAATATCGCCGTTGTATTTCAAATTGCAGACAAGATTGGTGCGCAATTCGCCTTTTTGATAAACATATCTACCCGCGCCTGTCGGTAGTGATTCGTCATTTTCCGCAGTTGAGCTTTTTGCAATCGGAAAAGTGAGTATCGACAGGACGTTCACGTCCGCATCTGTCAACGTGAAAAGCAGTTCGTACCGACTGTTTGATTCGCATTTTTCAATATTTTTGAGCGACTCCGCGTATACGGGTGACGTCTTCGCTTTTGTGAACGAGTAGATAACATCCGTTGCCGTCAGCTCTGTTCCGTCCGAAAAATATATGCCGTCCGTGAGCGTTACGGAAACGGTTTTCCCCTGGACTGAGCTTGCCGCAGCGAGGTCGGCGACGGGCATAAATCCGGCGTCGGTGACGTAGAGCGAACGGAAAACGAGCGAGGTCAGCGAGGAATTAAGCAGCGACTTCGTCACAAACGGATTGAGTGAGTCGAGCGTGGTGTACGGAACGGTGAGCACGCCGGCGGGCATGGTGCGTTCGGTCGGTTCTTCCGCCGTTTCCGCAGTAAGTTCGCTTGCCGTGAGATTTGCTTTGCATGAAGAAAAAACTGCAATAAATATTGAAAACACAACAAAAAACGCGGCTGTTTTGCGGATATTTTTACTTAATTTCATAACTTTCAATTGACACCGCCTTTCCGCTTTTGTTATCGATTTCCACAACTGCGCAGCACATTGAGCATTGACCCTGAGGTGTTATGAACCGCACGGGCAGTCCTGTGCGCAGTTTTTTGATGATGCACTGAGTATCGACGCCGAGTACGGACTGTATAGGACCTGTCATGCCGACATCGGTCAGGTATGCCGTTCCGTTCGGGAGAATCTGCGCGTCAGCTGTTTGAATGTGGGTGTGCGTGCCGATAAATGCGCTGACTCTGCCGTCGGCGTAAAAACCCAATGCGCGTTTTTCTCCGGTTGCCTCTGCGTGGAAGTCAACGACGGAGCAGACAATGCCGTCAGCTTTTAACTCGTTTACCTTTGCGTCAAGACAGTCGAACGGGTCGGAAACGTGCATTTCCATAAATGACACTCCGAGTAAGTTTATTACACCGAGCCGCATTCCTCCGCGTGATAATACGGTGCAGCCGATTCCGGGAGCGGAGCGATGCGCATTCGCGGGGCGAATCGCCGACGGAAAGCCGCTGTCCAGTACTTCGGCAAATTCCGGGCGCTTAAATGTGTGGTTGCCGCCGGTGACAACATCCGCGCCCGCAGTGAGGAGCATGTTGCACGACTTCGGCGTGATGCCGTTCCCGACAGCTGAATTTTCGCCGTTGACTATGCAAAAGTCGATATTGTATTTTTTCTTTACCTGCGGCATCGTCCGCATCAGAAAATCGCAGCCGATTTCCGATACAACGTCGCCGACAAACAGTACGCGCACCGCGTTTACCTCCGGATAATTTATTTTCGGTCGGTTCGCACTGCGGTGTTTTGCCGGGCGGAAACCGTATTTCAATTTTATCACATTCGCGTCCGCCTTTCAACCCGCATGAAGAATAAAAAGGAAAACGAGGAACGTATTCTTTTTTTGTTTTACGGGACGCCTGAAGCGAAGCCCGTCACATTGCGCCCGATTTTTTTCTGTCGGCAAAATAATCCGGCGGACGTGCGGCATACTAACGGCGGAGGGGATTGCATTGAGAATCGGGAGAAAAGCGGCGGCAAAAAAGAAAAGAAACGGTGCAAAACGCGGCGGAATATTGCGCATAGCGCTGACACGCATTTTTGCAAAATCGCTTTATGCGGCGGCGGCAGTGATGTTTTTGCCGTGTGTGATGTGTATTGAATTTTCCCCGACGGAAATATTCGGCTCATTGACGGAACTTGCGGGGATAAAAACAGGCGCGGCTGCATCGCGGTGCATTTCCGCCTTTTTTGCGGCTGTCGGACTGTTTCTTACTGTCTGCGGATACTCGGCGCGGTTTGCAGCCGAGTGCGAGAGCATGTATGTTCCCGGCGAGAATCTTGCGCCGCCCGAAAATATGCTGACGCTGAAAAACGGTGTCCGATACGGCGTTTTCCGCATCATTTTCGTGCTTCGCAGAGTATGCGACGCGGTTCGGTTTTTTACGCCGACGGCTGTTGCGGCGGTGCTTTTCGCGGCGGGACTTTTTTACGGGATGGACAGGCTTTTCGCTGCTGCCGCAATAATCGCATTCGTTTTGATTGCCGTAATCGGTACGGTTTTGTTTCTCTGCGGCGGTGCGGGAAAAAGACGCGGCGCGGCAGTGCTCTACGTGAGCGGACTGGCATCGCCTTTGACCGCCGTGCGTGCGGCGGCTGTTCGGCGCGGTGATGTTTTTCGTGCGCTGAAAACGGAATTGCGAATTGCTCCGCTTTATCTGCCGGCGGCTGTGCCGATAATAAAGCTGTTCGCTGCTGCAAAAATACGCAAAATGCGCGGCGTTCGTATAATCGGAGAAGTGCAATGCACCTGTTTGTTCACCGATGGCATGTATCAACGCAGCTCGGCGGGGAAGAGAAAGCCGAAAAATCCCGTGTGAACATTGCATGTTTGACAAATAAAACGGTTGCTTTATTTTGTAAAGTATGGTACACTCATTTAAGATATGCAAGTAAATGAACAAGGAGTATGTTAAATGGACCCCATAAATGTCGAGTTTTCCGAAAACGGCAGAAGGAGAAAGAGCGGCGGCGTTTTCATTCCGCCGGAAAAAGCTGCGCTTAAGACGGTAATAAGCATTGTGATTGCGCTTATCACGGCTGTCGTTGCGTACTATTTTATGCTCCCGCCGATGAATCTCGGTTCATACGAATTTTATGTATACTGGGCGATTGTGCTCGGTTCATATGTCGCGGCGACTTTCGTCACTTCCGCGGCGTTTGAAAAACCCGAATACATCCCATACGCCCGCCGCAGGAGCATTGTTCCCATTGTGCTTGCGCTTGTGCTTGCCGTTATTCTCGGCGTCGGTTATCTTGCGTCAAGTCCGTTTTTCAGGGCAAAGAGTTATTCGAAAATTCTTTCTATCGACAATTCCGAATTTTCGAGCGCAGTGTCGCTTATCGATTCGATGAGTGATTTTAACAATGTTGCACTTATCGACAAAGATGCCGCCGAAACGCTTGCCGACAAGACGCTCGGTGACTTTGCCGCTCTTGACCTCGAAAGCCAGTTTGAGCTTCTCGACGAAGACTCGACGCAGATAAACTTCCGAGGCAGTCCCTACCGCATTTATCCGCTCCGCTACGGCGATTTGTTTAAGTGGTTTTTTAACTCCGTTGCTGGCGGCGAATACGACGGCATTCCCGGCTACGTGCGCGTGAATATGAACACTCAGGCGGCGGAGCTTATCACCGACTATGATATCAAGTACTCCACTGCGGAGCATTTCAGCGAATACCTTGAGCGTCACCTCCGCTTTAAGTATCCCACCTATATATTCGGTGAGATGAGTTTCGAAATTGACGAAGACGGCAAGCCGTACTGGGTCGTTGAGCACATCAAGAAGACGATAGGTCTTGTCGGTGGCGACGATGTCGCGGGAATCATTCTTGTTGATGCTGTTTCCGGAGAGTCGAAATATTACACTGCAGAACAGATGAGCGCAGCCGACAGCGAGATTGCGTGGATAGATCAGGCGTACGACTCCGACCTGCTCGTGCAGCAGTATAACTACTTTGGCAAGTACAATGGCGGTTTCTGGAACTCCATCATAGGTCAGTCCGGCGTCAAGAAAGCGTCGGTCGGCTACTCGTTCCTCGCGATAGAAGATGACGTATACCTCTATACGGGCGTTACGTCCGTTACTTCCGATGACTCGATTCTTGGATTCTTCCTGATAAATCAGAGAACGAAAGAGGCTAAATTCTACAATACGACGGGCGCAACGGAATCGGCGGCGCAGCTCTCCGCTCAGGGTAAAGTTTCCGACAAAGGCTGGAAAGCGTCGTTCCCGATTCTGCTCAACATTGACGGTCAGGCGACGTATTTCATGGCTCTTAAGGACTCCGCAAATATTGTTAAATCATATGCTATGGTTAACGTTCAGCAGTACAACGTCGTGGCAATTCCCGACAATGAGAGTGTGGATTTGCGCAGCTGTCTTGAAAAATACATCGAAGACCTCGGTGCGTTAAGTCCGGCTGTTGTCGTGAATTTCAATTTCGACGGTTCGGGCATTTCCGACGGCAGCGATTCCGCAACCGATGACACAACAAAGAAAATCACGGGCGTGATAACCGACATCCGCAGTGCGGTCATCGGCGGCAATACGTACTATTATTTCGAACTTGACAGCGCCGGCGTTTACTATTACGTCGAAGCAAGCCTTTCGAACCGCGCCGCGCTGTTTAACAAGGGCGATTATGTCACGATTGAAACTTACGCAGCCTATTCCGACGGACTCGCCGCAGCAAAAACGGTAGACGCGGCAAAGGTTCGCGACGAAACGCCTACCGAAGCAGATACCGAAACGCAGACCGAAACGAATACCGATGCGCAGACTGAAAAGCAGACTGAAAAACAAACGGAAGCAACTACTGAAGCGTAACGGTAGGTGCTAAACTCACAGACGCAGCCCTTAAGCTGACGTGAGTCGAACTCATGCCGACCGTCAGCGTCCCTTTTCGGCACTTTTCGCCCTTTTCGTCTTGACCCCAGTCAGCTTATATTGCAAACAAATAACCGTAACCTGCCTTTTACGGCGGATTACGGCTTTGTTTTTTTGTGTGACAAATACAAACGATTGTCGTTTTGTTAAGTTTTGTCGATGCGCGGCGTAACGATTATTTTGTTTCGCCGTCTTCGTACCAAATTGTTACCATTCCCTCGCCGGAGTTGAAATATCCCAGCGTGGTTATGTAAAGTCTGCCGTCGTCTTCTATAACTGCGCGGCCGCCCGAACCGTCGGAGTCCGCGTAGGCATACACTCCTTCCCATTCCGGTTCGTATTTTAGATAACCCTCGTCCACGACTTCGCCGGAGAGGTAAAGCGTCCACTTGCCCTCGCTGTCGATTTTGATGCTGTCGTATTCGTTGTCAGCTTCGGCAAGCCAGATGCCCTCGAATGCGCCGATGTCGGCGGCGGAATTATCGTCTGATTCTTCCGCAGTTGTGTCGTTTTCCAGCGTTTCGTCCGTAACTTCGACATCCGGTGCATCCGTGATGTCCTCGTAGTTTTCCGAATTGCCGCAAGCCGCAGTGCAAAGGCATAGCGCAAGCGATAATGCGGCTGCCGTGATTTTAAATTTTTTTGTCATTTGTTTTCCCTCCCGAATAATTTGCCTTTTTATTAATATGCACCGAAAGTGCGCATATGCAGGATGATAACGGAGCGGGGACGGGGCTTCGGTTTTTTTTCGGGCATCCGTTTTTCGGACTGCTCGTTTATTTGTTCTCGTTTTCGGCGGCTTGCTTCAACGCCGCTGCGCTGCGTTCTTCGCGCGCTTTTGTGACTTTTTCGGTGATGCTGTCCATGTAGTCACCGTGCAGCTTAAAACGCGTGGAAAAAACTATGATTGAAAGTATGAAGAACAGCGGCGGTATCACATACATGACGGCTGCTATGGCATTTTTCACTTTTGCGGGGTAAATTATCACACCGCTTTCGTCGGGAACGCATTTTTTGTATCCCACTGCGCCGAGGACTGAAAACAAAATGATTGTTTGGAGAGTATATGCCATTTTTTGCAAAAAACCTTTCATCGAGAACGTGACGGACTCTTTTCTGTTGCCTGTTTTAACTTCGCCGTAGTCGACGATGTCGGAAAGAAACACGGTCTGCGACACAAACATCGACGCTGTGCCTATTTGCGTCAAAAGGAAGAAAATATTCAAAAGAGCCGTGCTTGCAAGCATCTGTCCCGCAAAGAACATGCCAATGTAACCTGCAAGCGCAAGCGAAAGAGAGAACTGGTAAGTGCGGCGGCGCGAGGTGAATTTCATCATAATAGGTATAACTGCAAGTCCGGCAATCGAACCGACCGCGCCGAATGTGTTGAACATGCTCTGCGCTTTTGAGTTTTCGAGAACGACGCCGAAGAAGTAGTCTTTCACGCCGGAGGTCGTGTAAAATCCCGCGTTTGACAGCATTGCAAAAAGCATGAAAACGCGCAGCTGGTCGTTTGTTTTTATAACGTCGAATATCTGACGGAACGAAAATTTTTCTTTCGGCTTTATCTGTACGGTTTCCTTAACCTTGCTCATAGAGAGCATTGCGAAAAAAACGAGTGAAAGCGAACAAATCAGCACGCAAACGGTGTATCCTTTCTGCGTCCAGCGGTAGTTGCTGCCGCTGATGAGCACGCCGAAGTGATTGAGCAAAAGCGGTGCGCCTATCTCGACGATGCCCTGACCGAGTCCCGAAAACGTGCGCGCGACTGTCGCTATAATGCTCCGCTCTTTCGGGTCGGTGGTGAACGACGGCACCATGCTCCAGTATGGAATATCTGCCATCGTGTTCGTCATGCCCCACATGACATACATTACCGCAATATAGATATAAATGCCAATACCGTGCGACGAGGTGTCAAAGCCGGGATTGAAGAACAGGAAGAACAGCACTATGGCGTTCAGTACTGCGCCGCGCATGACCCACGGACGGTATTTTCCTCTTTTTGACGATGTACTGTCAACAATACTGCCCATCATCGGGTCGTTGATGCCGTCCCAGATTCGTGCGACTGCCGTAAGCACGGTCAGAAATCCCGGTCCGAGGTTGAGTACATCTGTGAGATAACGGTTTAATTTGCCGTAAAACATGCCGTAACTCAGGTCAAGTCCGACAGCCCCCGTGCCGTACCAGATTTTATCTGTAAACGATTTAATTTTTTCTTTGCTCATCGGACCATAACCCTTCGTTCTTATTTGCAGCCGGACATGATGCGTCCGTTGGCTTAATTGTATCATATCTGTCCGTTATTTTCAACCGCAAAACAGATGCTTTTGCAAAAGTGAGTCTGCGTGAGTGATTCAAACTGCGCCTTGCGAAAAATTTTCGGCGGAAAAACGTTTCGCGCTGCACGTTCCGGAAATTCCGTAGCGGGGAAACTGCGAGAAACGCGAATTTCCCGCTTTTCGGTTTAATTTGTTTGTTACAGATTGTCGATTGCGGCGACAAGTGCGTCGATTTCTTCGTCGGATGTCGCCCAGCTTGTGCAGAAACGCGCCGCGACACCGCCGTTTTTCCGTTCACCCTTTTCAAAAATGAAGTCTTGTTCGAGTGCTCTTTCGTACTCGGAAGGCAGCACCGCGAATTGCTGATTTGTGCAGTTGGGCGATTGCATCTCAATGCCTTTTCTTTCGAATGCGCGTCTGATGCGCATTGCCTGCTTGTCGGCACGGCGGCACGCGCTGAAATACTCACCGTTTTCGAGCATCGCGGAAAATTGCAGTCCGAGAAGAAAACCTTTTGCGAGCACCGCGCCGCTCTGCTTCATGTACGCCTTGAAACGGCGTTTGAGAGATTGCTGTGTTATAACGACCGCTTCGCCGAAAAGTGCGCCGCATTTCGTGCCGCCGATGTAAAAAACATCTGCAAGCAGCGCAAAATCACGAAGCGTGACATCGTTGTCTTCCGCGCCCAGACCGTAACCCATTCGTGCGCCGTCAACGAAAAGAAACATGTTGAATTTGCGGCAGACAGCCGAAATTTCGCGCAGTTCACGCAGCGAATAGAGCGTGCCGCGCTCCGTCGGAAACGAAAGATATACCGCCTTCGGTTCTGTCAGATACTCGGGTTCGCCGCCGAGATAATACTCTTCCGCGCACCGTCTTATCTGCTGCGCGGTCAACTTGCCGTCGGTGTTCGGCAGTGTAATTATTTTGTGTCCGGTGTTCTCGACTGATGCCGCTTCGTGGCAGCTTATGTGTCCCGTGTCGGCGGCAATTACGCTTTGCACCGATGTCAGCATCGACGAAATGACAACAAAATTCGCCTGCGTCGCACCGGGAAAAAAGTGAACATCCGCATCGGGTGCGCCGACCAGTTCACGAATTGTTTCACGCGCCTTTTCGCAGCATTCGTCCTCACCGTAGCCGGCGAAGCTGCTGCCGCTCATTTTTTCGAGAGCGTCAAGCACACAGCGCATCGCACCGCGATTGTAGTCATTGTTGAATCTTATCATTGATAAAAACCTCCCCGACGGCACGCGCCGTCAATCGTGATTATAGTGCGGTGAAAGAAAAAAGTCAACTGTGTGGATTGTCACGATTCCGGCGTTTTGCTGTGCGGTTTTTTTGACCGTATGAGTTGCGGATGCTGTTTTGTAAAACTTTTTTGAAATTCTCCCGAACCGTTTGTGAATCTTTTTGTGATTCGTTTTTTCGGTTGCATTCCTGAGGTGTGTGTGTTACAATATTTTCGGATTTAAACGCGGCTCGGCGCACATATGCTGCGAGTTTCCCGCGTTTCGTGCAATCTTGCGCAAGAGATGCAATTAAATTGCCGCGAACGGTTTTTTTGGATGAGAAGCCGTGCGGGCAAAAAATTACACATATGCATGGGAATGATGAAAATGGCAAAAAAAATAGGTTTTATTTCACTCGGATGCCCGAAAAACCAGGTCGACAGCGAATTGATGCTCAAAAAGCTCGCCGACGCGGGTTATGAAATAATCGATACGCCGTTCGGCGCGGACGCTGTGATAATAAATACCTGCGGCTTCATCGAGGCGGCAAAAAAAGAGTCCATCGACAATATTCTTGAAATGGCAGGTTACAAAGAGGATGGCGACATCGGAAAAATAATCGTGGTCGGCTGCATGGCGGAACGTTACCGCGAAGAGATTCTCAAAGAAATGCCGGAAGTCGACGCCGTTGCCGGGATAGGCGCGAACGGCGATATTGTCGCTTTTGTCGAGAGTGTTTTTGAGGGTGAGAAAAATACGTCTTTTCCCGCCAAAGACAATCTCCCTCTTTGCGGCGAGCGTATGCTCACAACGCCCTCTTACTGGGCGTATCTTAAGATTGCCGACGGCTGCTCAAACTGCTGCACCTACTGCGCCATCCCGAAAATACGCGGTCCGCAGCGTTCACGAACCGTAGAGAGCATCGTCGAAGAAGCAAAATCGCTTGTTTCCGACGGGGTAAAGGAGCTTATTATTATCGCGCAGGACACGACACGTTACGGCGATGATATTTACGGCGAACCCAAACTCGATGAGCTGCTGAAACAGCTTGACTCAATAGACGGCATTGAATGGATACGGCTTCTTTATTGCTATCCTGACCGTCTGACGGACAGTGTCCTCGAAACAATGCGTGACTCAAAGCATATATTACACTATATCGATCTTCCGCTTCAGCATGCGAACGGGCGCATACTTAAAGCGATGAACCGCCACGGCGACAGTAAATCGCTGCTTGCGCTTGTTGAAAAAATACGCGGATTCATGCCCGATTGCGTTATTCGTACGACATTTATAACCGGTTTCCCCGGGGAAGACGATGAGTCGTTTGAAGAGCTTTCGGAATTTGTCAACGCCGCACGTTTTGACCGTCTTGGCTGTTTCGCCTATTCCCCCGAAGAGGGCACCGCAGCCGCCGAAATGCCCGACAGACCCGAAACGGAAACGGCGGAACACCGCGGCGAAGTGATTATGGATCAGCAGTTTAAGATTTTCAGCGAAAAACAGGAAGAACTTATCGGTGAAAAAGTACGCTGTGTTGTTGAAGATTACGACGGTTACACCGACACATACTCGGGCAGAACATGGCGCGACACTCCCGAAATAGATTCCGGTATTTTCATTGTTTCACAGCGTGAACTTGATATCGGTGATTTTGTCGATGTTGAAATTACCGATACAAAAGACTATGATTTGATAGGAGAAGTTTCAAACTGATGAATTTGCCCAACAAGCTCACCGTTGCCAGAATGGTGCTTACACCCGTGTTTCTGTTCTTTTTTATGGCGGATTTCATTCCGTACCATTACATAATAGGACTTGCTGTGTATGTCGCCGGCTGCGTTACCGATTTTCTTGACGGAAAGATTGCCCGAAAGTACGGACTTATCACCGTATTCGGAAAACTTGCCGACCCCGTCGCCGACAAAATGCTTACAACTGCTGCGCTTCTTGTCCTTATGAAATACGGATATTGCAGCATCTACGTTGTGTTTATAATTTTGACTCGTGAATTTGCCGTCACGAGCGTGCGCCTCGCCGCTGCCGCGCAGGGAGTTGTTATTCCGGCAAATATCTGGGGCAAGCTGAAAACAGCTTCGCAGATGATATTTACAGTAGCAATAATGGCGGGTATAGCGTTTAATATTGCATTTTTGACATCTTTTGTGTCGAGCGTGATGATGTGGATAACGGCAGTTCTTGCGATTGTATCCGGTGCTGTTTATCTTATGCAGGGCGTAAAGCTGATAGATTTTAACAAAAAGTAAACTCTGGGGGGCAAAAATTGTGCAAAGACGTGATAAAGTCAACTATTATCTTGACCTTGCCGAAACGGTATCGAAGCGGTCCACGTGTCTTCGCCGTTCCTACGGCGCTGTTATAGTGAAAAACGACGAGGTGATTTCCACCGGTTACGTGGGCGCACCGCGCGGCAGGAAAAACTGTTCCGATATGGGTTACTGCA
The DNA here is from genome assembly GCA_963657065.1 of bacterium. GTDB lineage: Bacteria > Bacillota > Clostridia > Oscillospirales > Acutalibacteraceae > RUG806. Next base: position 4,149 of record CAVKLD010000009.1, on the reverse strand, counting down.
TTCGCCAGCAGCTGAACATTCCGCGAGGCGAACGTTATGAACTGTGCAGGAGTGTACACGCCGAAGCGAACGCTATTATCAGTGCTTCTCGTGACAAAATGATAGACGCAACATTGTATCTGACGGGCGTTGAGTCCGACGGAGTAAGTTATGTCGCAAATTCGTGCAGCTGTTCCATGTGCAAACGCATGATAATAAACGCGGGCATTTCGACCGTCATTATACGCGACACGAAGGATAGTTACAGAGTTATTCCGGTGAACGAATGGGTGGAAAACGACGAATCGATTCAAGGTACACGCGGATATTGAGCCGAAATACTTTTTTTGCAAGCCGTTTTTGTGTCAGCCGTTTTTTCGACGAACGACCGATAGCAGCACCGATGCGCCGACGCATATAAAAGAACGAAAAAAAGACAAAAGAGCCAAAAATAAAAGCCGTAATTCACATTCCGCACAAAAAACGGATGTCATGTGAATTGCGGCTTTTTGACTGTTAGAACGGAAAAAACTGTCCGCGTACGCTGCGTGGCGCAAAACACGCAGTTTTCGGCGGTAAGCGCTCAGTCTGTGAAATTAAACAGGTCTTTGTTTCTCTCCATGAAGACTTCATAGATTTTGTCGACAAGCGACTGATCCTCAATGCCGGCGTAGGTGTCCTCTTCCGAATCGAGGTCTTCGATAACTTCGAGAATCACCGCGTAACCGTCGCCCTCGTCGTCTTCGTCTTCCGACGCGGGGTAGAGCACCACGTATGTTGCGCCCTCGTACTCGATTTCGTCGAGAACCTCAAAATTTTCGACGTTGCCGTCTTCGTCCGTGAGGGCGATGATTTCAACCTGTTCTTCTTCGGGGATATTGTTTTTGCTGCTCATTTTTTTTGTCACTCCTGTTTTTTGACTTTTTTTGATTGTTTTTTTGTGATTGCGTTTTCAAAAATGCTGCCGCAGACTGATCTTCCGCGATTAACTGTGTTCGTACAATGCAAGCGGCAGTTGTTCGAGTCCCACCGCGCCGCGCAGAATGAGCCGCGCATCACGCACTGTGACACTGCCGTCCTTGTCCGCATCGGCTGCCGTGAGCGGTCTTGATGCCAGTTCCATAAGTCCCACCGATTGGCGCAGCGCGTAACGCGCGTCCTTGACGGTTACTTCGCCGTCGCCGTCGATATCGCCGCGTTGATAGTAAGGCACGATGTAAACCGTGAATATTTCGGAGAATTTGCCGTACGTCACGACAACATCCTGTCCCAATTTTTCGGTGTTCAACGGTTCTATTTTGCTTATCTCGTAGTCGGTGACTTCCTTTACGGAGCCGTCGGTGTACTCTATTTCGACTTTGAGCGCACTCAGGTCAATTTCTTCGCCGAGTATGAATGTAAGCACCTGCGGAAGTGTCAGTTTCAGACGCTTTTCTTCAAGGATGCGTGCGGTAAAATCCAACGATACCTGCTGTGTTTTGTAACTTAACGTCACGATGTTGCCTGAACCGTAGTGCAGCGGCAGGCTGCATTTTACGGTGCAATCGGACGCCGTCAGCGTTTCCTGTTCCCCGTTATCATATTTTGCGAGGATTTTCAGTCCGTCGAGTGACGGAACTTTGTCGAGCGCAAACACTGTAAGGCTGTTCGGCTCGGTGTCAATGACAAGTGAAACAAGAGTTCTCTCTCGCACATTTATATCGAAAGAGCATGATATGTCGGGATATCTGTATGTAATCGTGACGGTGTGACTGCCGACAGTCAGTTTTGAAGTATCCGTCACTTTGCCGTCAATTTTTACCGAAAAGCTGTCATTTGCCAAAATATCTGCCGCCGAAAAATATTTGTCCGACCTGCCGCTTTCGGCGGAATATTTCATTTTAAGACTTATTCCGGAGAGGTCGAGCGGAGTGTTTTCGATGTATTCGGTCTTCATCTTTGCGGTATCGGCGGTGAGTGAATCGACCGGTATTCTGACCGTTTCTACGGTAAAATCCGCAGAAAAGCACTGTTTGCAGTTCGATGGGCGGTAAAGCACCGTTACGTTCTTCGTGCCGACCGAATCAAAACTCTCTGTATAAACACTGTATCCCGTGATTGTGCGTTCGCCGCCGTTTTTCAGCTTCGCTTTTACGGTGAGTCCGCTCGGGTCGAATTTATCTTCCGTTTCGACGTACGTCGTTTTCTCCGGCTTTGAGTATATGTATATGTTGGCGATATCGGTGTCGGAATCACCCTCGGCGTATTCCAGTTCCGACGCGAATATCCATCCCTCGCCGCGCGACGGAATCTTTGCAAACAGGAATCCGTTTTCTTCTTTCGTGACCTGCACAAACGTACCGCCCGGAATATCGAACAGGAACGAGCCTTTAGACGATGTCGAGTAAACGTTGGCAAAGTCGCCCGAAACAATATACTTTGTTTCGCTGTTTGATGCAAATGCGGGAAGAATACATAAAACAGCCGCAAAAACAGTTAAAACGGCAACCAAAACTTTTTTCATAACAATATCATCAACCTTTTTAATGTCCTATTATCATTGTTAATCCGTTGCTCAAATTCAATACCAATCATGCAAGAATGCTTCAAGCTGCTTTGCATGACCGATTGCCTTGTCGATATCCCTGTTCTTTTCGTGATGCTCGATTGTTTCTTTCGCTCGGTTTATTTCGTCCATTGCGTCAGCGTCGTTTCTGTACTTCAATTTAAGAATTTCAATAATCTTTTCTGTCGACTTGTTCATTATGCACCTCGTAAACCGACGGACGGCATTGGTTCGACTTCCGTCAGTTTGTATCCGTTATTTGAATTCGTATTCGTAGTATTCGAGTATTCCGCGCACCGTGTCGAGTCCCACCGCCACGCGAAGGATAAACCGCGCCTGCGTTACATCGGCTCTGCCCTGTCCCGCAAAATCCACCCTCGAAAGCGTTCCCTCGGGGAGTTCTTCGATTTCTACAGCCGCCCGGAGAACGGCGCGGGCGTCTTTTACCGTGATGCTGCCGTCGGAATCAATGTCGCACCAGTTTGCATCTTTAATCTGTTTATCAATATATTCGTCTTCGGTGAGCCACACGGCATAGAGAACCGCGTCTTCGAGCGTGCCCTTGGGTATCTCCGTCACCGCCGCACCGTTTTTGTCCGTCCACCCCATGAAACGCCAGCCGTCGGGTACTGACGGCGCGACTATCTTCGCCCCGTCCGACGGCGAAAAAGACGTCGGATTTGCACTGTTGTCAACGCGTTTGAAGTTATAGCCGTTCGCCGTGGTGAGCACGTATTTTATCGCAAAAGTCCTGTTCTCCCAGTTTGATTTGAGCACGGCGAATTTTGTGCCGGCGGGGACTTCACCGACGTATTCGCCGCCGGAATTTGTCCAACCCGTGAACGTGAATCCGCTGCGCGACGGCGCATAGAGCGTTATATTCGTTTCCGACGGAGCGAATCCGAAACAAATGTTGTTCGGCGAATTTTCCGCGTCGTCGGGCAGGTCATAACTTATGCAGAAAAGTTCAGGCGCGTGAAATTCCGGTGTTTTTTCGCTTGCACCGAAAGTGTCATTTGCAAGTTCTGTTTTTGTGCTGCCGTCGGATACAGTGTAACAAAACGACAATGTGAAATCAAATCCGTTAAGAAGACGTCCGTCGGCAATCGTATTTTCTTTGACGAGCGACGGCATAATGTCATTTATGAGCGACACCTCCACGGTATTCGAATCGACGGACACGCTTTTTGCCAACCCTGTCGTGCCGAATGCCGTTTCGGCTTTCACGGTTATTTCTATCGGGTTTAGGAGTACGGCGGGAATTTCCGCATCCGCTTTGCCCTCGGAGCGAAGCTGCTCGAGTGTCGAAGCGCGGGTCTTTTCGTTGTCGAGGACATAGGAGTCCGCGGCGACATCAAAAATAAAAACGCAGTCGTCCGACGTGTTTTTCGTTTCGGTCAGCACCGCCGACGGCGCGTGCTGCGACGCGTGCGCAGAAAAATGCAGAACAAATAAAAGCATGACAGCCATTGCTGCGGCGGTTGATTTTTTCAGCATTACATAACCATCTCCGATTTTTTCCGTGCATACATACTGTACGTACCTTATTATACACGCGGGAGTTTGACAGTTTAAATTAATAAAAGTAATCGTTAGGCGTTGATGCGCCTAATTTTTTCATGTCA
>CAVKLD010000008.1:0-41440 GCA_963657065.1 bacterium | reverse complement strand
AAAAGTGCCGAAAAGGGACGCTGACGGGCGGCATGGGTTCAACTCCCGTCAGCTTTGCCGTAGTTTACAATGCCGCGCCCGTGTCTTTTGTGAAGCTGTCAATGTCGGTGTTCCATTGCGAAAAGTCCGAGAGGCTTCTTTTATCCGTGAAAAGTCCCGTTTTCTCAAGATATTCGCCGAGGAATGACGTTACCTTGTATGCGCCCGAGAAATTGAGATGATCACCCTTATCCCTCGTATCCGACGACCAGTCGATGGAAAGTTCTTCCGTTGCCGTGTTCATATCGATATAGTCTATACCGTGTTCGTCTGCGTATTTCTGTGTTGCGTCATGTTTGTTTTTATTCCAGTTGACAGTGCTGGGTGTACTGACAAAAATCAGTTTTGCGCCGTTTTCCTCGCACAGCTTCTGCATTTCGTTTGCATAAAAGCTCACGCCGGCGTTTATTGATGCGGGGGCGGCGCTTTTTACCATATACTCCGTGTTGTCGGATGCCGCAATACAGTTTGAGTAAACATATCCCTTGCTGATTTGCGTGTCGGTGTAATCCGTGCCGAAAGTCAAATCTTTCATTTTTAACGTTTTCCAACGGTTGTGGTAGCGGAATACCGATATTTTTTCTTCGGCAAATTGACGAATTGCGTCCGTTGCCGATACGCGCCTGAACAGTGCGTTTGTTTCCATTATGACAACCTTTGGCTTTTGTGTTTTGAACGTTTTCTTGAGAAATTCAAGCGAATAGGAAATTTTTTGCGACGGCGTACCGCACACATATGACGTGATTCCTTTATCTTTCCAGAGTTTAAGCGGTATAAATGAGCTGTACGCTTCGCTGTCGCCCAGTATGAGAACGTCTATGGTGTTTTCTTTTTCGCCAAGCACACTGTTTGCTCTGATGTCGGTCATACCGTCGGTCGTGTCGTTTGATTTAGGCTCGAAAACAACCGACGCGGTGAAAAGCAGCAGAAGCAGTCCCGCGGCAAAGGACATTGCGCGAAGTGTGATTTTTCCGAACAGTTTCATTTTGCACCCTCCTTAAAATCCTGCGTACATGGGGTCGACGGGGACATATCCCGTGCCGTATGCGCCGAAAATAATGATGAACATTATAAGCGAGTAGAGAACCGCCCTGCGGACGACAATGTTTTTTGCGCAGAGTTTTTCACCGACGCTGATGCCTTTTTCTTTGAAAATTCCGACCGCAAGAATTATCACTGCGGCGACACCCGCAATTATTATGTCGCGCATGTCGATTTTCAGTCCCTTAAGCACTTCAGAGGTGAGCGGCGTAAAACCTGCATTTTTTATCATTCGAATGAACATTTCAAAACCGTCTTTGACCCCGTTTGCCCTGAAAAACATTTCGCCTATGACCACAAGCAGACATGTTCGTACAATTTGAAACGCCTTGTACACCGGATTTTCGGATGAAATATGCAGCTTGCCGCCGGCGAATTTAACTACAGGCGCGATAACGTTGCCGCCGAGAATAAGCACAAAGTGATACAAGCCGAAGAAAATGTAGTTCCATGCCGCTCCGTGCCACAGACCGTTTGCAAGCCATACGCAGAACAGCGCGACCGAGCCTGCAAGGAGAGGTCCGAAATGATTGCCGAGTTTCCTGCGCGATGCCGCCGTAAGTTTTTTCATCGGCTTCGACATCGTCACGGGATAAAAAATATAATCCTTGAACCACGTTCCGAGTGAAATGTGCCATCTCTGCCAAAATTCCGATATCGTACGTGAGAAAAACGGTTGATGGAAGTTTTCCGGCATTTCAACGCCGAAAATTTTGCTGATGCCGACAACAGCGTCCATCGTGCCCGAAAAATCCGCATAAAGCTGCACTGTGTAAAATACTGCGCCGAGGAAAATCATGCCGCCCTTGTAATTTTTATAATTGTTAAAAATTTCCTTGACCGCCGGGTTCAGTCTGTCGGCAATGATTATCTTTTTCATAAATCCGTAGAGAAAACGCTGCACACCGAGCGCAAGATTTTCGTATTTTATCTGCTTGACGTTCCACAGCGCATCGGCTGTCTGCGAATATCGGCATATCGGTCCTTCCACAATTTGCGGGAAAAACGAGATGAACAGCAGCAGCCTGAAAATGTTGCAGTCCGCTTTTACTGCACCTCTGTACACGTCGATGATGTACGACAATGCCTGAAGCGAAAAGAAAGACAGTCCTATCGGAAGAGCGTATTTCGGCACTTCAAAAGAAAACGGGACATTTGCGAGCGCAAGCAGACTGTTTATGTTCGTGGTGAAAAAAGGCGTATATTTAAGCGTGATGAGCACACCGATATGCAGCAGCACCGCAAAGAAAAGTACCGCGCGCATTTTTTTGAGGTACTCCGATTTCACTTGCTTTCGTGCATCTTTTTCTTCTTTCGGAATTGCCTTTACCGCTTGTGCGCTTTCCGTTTTCAGTCGTTCAAGCCACAACCCGAACCAGTGAACGGACGCGGCGGTGAGCAGAAGAAAGACTATGAGCTTGCCGCTTATGAACCAGAAGAACACCGCGCTGGAAATGATAAGAGTGTATTTTTTTGCTTTTTGCGGTGCTATCAGATAGATTATAATGCTTATCGGCAGGAAAATCAGAAAAAAGCCAAGCGAAAAGTATGATGTCAGTCCGGTATATTTTCCCGCTCCGGTCAGCGACAAAAAACTCATGTCAGTCCTCCTCGCTCAGTTTTGTAACGAGTGCATACATTGCCTGAACGGAGTTGAAGTTCTCGGGAATTATATCAACAGCCGGAACGGTTATGTCAAATGCGTCTTCAAGTTCCGCGATAAGTGAAATTATCGAGAGAGAGTCAAGCAGATGCGCGTCTATCAGGTCGGTGCGCGTTCTGTAGTCGATGTCGGGATTGATGTCTTCGAGAATGTCAAAAATTTTTTCCATGATACAGGATTCCTTTCGTTTTTGAACGTATTTTTGTTGTTTTTTTCTTTTTTGTCTTATTCCTGCGAGAGGTGTGGAGTATTAAGCGTGTATGTTTCAAACGATTTTCTGACGCACACTGCGTATTGTCCGTTCGAAATGTAAATTGCAGGCAAATCTCTGCTTAAAAACAGTGCGATGCCTTCCGTCGGGGAATACGCTCCGACGTTTTCAAAACGCAGCGTGTCGCCGATTTTTATTTCCGGCAGAGGAGCGTTTTTCAGGATAATGTCGTTCATGCTGCAAAGCGCTCCGCATATATTGTATTTTCCGGCTGTCGGTGCATTTTCCTTTCCGCAGACGGAGAAGTGCGGCACTCTCATCGCCATTTGCTGTCCGTAATACACGAACTGATGCATGCCGCCGTCGGTTATCGCGTAGTTAAGCCCCTTGTTTTGCTTTATGTCCGTGATATGTGTGTAGTAGCTGCCGCACGACGCTGCAATGCTTCTGCCAAGCTCAAGGGTGATTTCCGGAACATCCGAAAGCGCGTTTATAAGTTCCGAGAATCCTTGCAGAAATTCTTTTTCGTCAAATTCTTCGTCGGTGAAATATTTCACGGGAAAACCTGCGCCGTATTCGAGCGTTCGCATGCGGTCGCCGTAAATCGTGCGTGCTTTTGTAAAAACTTCATGCGTGCCGTTCAGCTCGCGCTTTAGTTTTTTAAGGGAAGTTTTCTGTGTGCCCGAAAAATATTGAACGCCGCAAAAATCAAGCCCGGAAAATGCATCGTTCGTGAGAGCATTATAAATTTCGTTTTCATCCATGCCGAACTGGCTGTCATTTGTTATCCTGAGAAGCACGCGGGGCATGCAGCCGTGTTTTTCCGAGAGTGATGCGAGCAGACGGAGCTGCTCCGCGCTTTCCGCCGTGTATATTCTGTTTCCGCCTTTTTTCATCAGTTCATCTATGTGCGACGGCGTTTTATACACTCCCGATATGACCGTTTTTTCGGGCGGGACGTTCAGCGCATTGCATATGTGAGCTTCGCCCGGAGAGCATATTTCGAAGCAGTCAACGTATTTTTCCGCTTCGCCGATTATAAACGTGTTTGCCTTGACGGCGTAGCATAGACGGACTCTTGCGGGTAGCGATGCACGCAGAAATTCGATGCGTTTTTTTAATACGGCTGTGTCAAAAATGTAAAACGGCGTATCGGAATCTTTGATTATATCGTTTACCGTCATTGTTTTTCTCCCGATATTTCAGCCAGTTTTTTTCTGTCGGTTTTGCCGTTTTTTGTGAGCGGCATTTCGTCAAGCCTGTAAAGCGTGCCCGGTACCATGAATGCCGGCAGTTCTTTTTTAAGCTGTGCGTGAAGCTCGTTTTTTTCGAGCGAGCCGATATAGAAGCCTTTCAGACGCGAATGTTTTTCATCAAAGACGCAGCAGAAACGTTCGACTCCGTCGATTGCCGACGCGGCGCGTTCTGTTTCCTCAAGCTCTATGCGGTGACCCATGTATTTTATTTGAAAATCGCGCCTGCCGCAGAAGAACAACTCACCGTTCGCGTTGTATTTTCCGAGGTCGCCCGTTCGATATATTTTTTCCGGATAGTACGGGTTCAGCGGGTTTTGAACAAAATGCTTTTCGTTTTGCTCGCCGTTTGAATAATAACCCAGGGCAAGCGACGAGCCGCGCACGCATATTTCACCCTGAATGCCGGGCAGATTCACTTTTCGGTCGTTTTCATCGAGCAGAAATACATCTTCATTCGGAAAATGACGTCCTATCGGCAAACCGTCCGAATAATCGCGGTTCTTATCGAGAATATGGTATGTGCAGTTGCAGGTTATCTCGGTCGGACCGTAAAGGTTTACGTACATTGCGTCGGGGAGATGTTTCATAAATTCCTTTAATGCGCGCGAGGGCATCACTTCGCCGCTGAACAGTATTTTTTTTACCGTATCGGGCGTTCGGTAGTCAAGACAGTGGAATGTCGTTATAAGGCACAGAGCCGACACTGCCCATATCATCACGGTAGCGCAGTTGTCGCACAGAAAATCCGTGAGTTTTACGGGAGCGGAAAACAGTTCACGCGGGATTATCAGCAGTTGAGCACCGGTTTTGACCGCAGAATAGATATCCTTTACCGATACGTCAAAGTCAAACGGAGCCTGATTCGCAATAATGTCATTTTCCGTTATTCCAAAAATATCGGTGAAGCAGTCGATGAAATCAATAACGCTTCGGTGTCCTACGACGATGCCTTTCGGCATGCCGGTTGAGCCTGATGTGAAATTTATGTACAGAGGGTCTGTGTCGGTGTGCGCGTCAAACCGCGCTTTCAGAACGGATTCGTTCGGCGTTGTATTTGAAATTTCCGAAAACGAAACAACTTTGTGCTCCGTAAAAATATTTTCAGCGTCGTTTTTCAGTGCATCCGTTGTTACAATGACGGCGGGGGAGAGCACAGACGCGATTTGTCTGAGCCGTGTTTCGGGAAGTTCCGGGTTCAGCGAACAGTAAAATCCGCCCGTGAAAACCGCACCGTAGAATGTAACTATCGATTCCGCGCATTTGTCCATGTACACTCCTATCGGTGCGTGTATTTCCGCCGATGCGCAGAGTGCCGTGCCGATTGATTTGCTTTGATGTAAAAGTTCCCCGTAGGTTAATTTTTCCGATCCGTCGTTTATTGCTGTTTTGTCGGGGAAACGCCGGGCAGAGTCGGTAAGATATTGCAAAATGTTTGTTTGCATGGTCGTTTCTCTTTTCTGCGAAGCTGTCGACGCGCTTCGCGTATTTTCTTGTTCCTCAAAAATAATATCACAACACGGATATGAAATTCACCGTAAAGCTGCGTCGGTTTTGTAACAAAACCGTCATAAAAATTCAGTATTTATTAAATAAGTCGCCTGCCGCCTTAAGCTGCCCGCCGGCTTAAGCGACGGCGCAGATTGGCACACAAAAAAACACGGTTTCCATGCGCAAAAGATGCATGAAAAGCGTGCTTTAAGTTTCTTTGATATTATGAAATTGAAAAATCAGCGGAAATAAAATTTTACCGCAAAAACTGCGCCTTTGTCGTTGTAAACCGAAATGCTGCCCCCGTGGAGCTTTACAAGTTCCTGCGCGAGCGCAAGTCCTATTCCCGTACTGCCGTTTGCGCCCGTGTAGAAGCGGTCAAAAATATGCGGTCTGTCCTCTTCGTTTATGCCGTCGCCGTCGTCGTGAAATTTAATCATCACAAAACGGTTGTACGTTGTGCAGGTTATTTTCACTTCGTTTTTGCAGTGGCGTATTCCGTTTGACAGGATGTTCGAAAATACTCGCTCCAGCATGTCCTCATCGCCGTTTATATACACAGGCTCGTCGGGTAAAATCGGCAGTAACTTTACGTTTTCACGTTCCGTGAGAGGCTCCATTGCGCGAAGACTGTCATAGAGCACCTCGCGCAGGTCTGTTCTTGTCAGATTCGGTTTCAAACTGCGCAGATCGATTTTTGAAAGGGACAGCAACTCGTTTACAAGCCGTGTCATACGGTCGCTTTCCTGCAAAATTACATTGGCGGCTTCTTTCGGCTCTGTTACTCCCGTCTGTATGCCCTCGGCGTATCCCTGTACGGTCATAAGCGGCGTTTTCAGTTCATGCGACGTATTTTGATAGAATCTGCACTGCGTCTCTTGCGATTTCTCTATCCTTTTTGCCAAAAAGTATCCGGGAATGCTCATTGCGGCGGACACCGTTACATAAAAGAATATGAGTACATAGTTTATCGACTTCGTGTAACCTAAGATTTTGTTGAGGTTTATGTACATCACACATGTTACGTCGCCCGTTTCGGGATAGTATTCGTTGTAAACCGTATAGACATATCTGCCGTTTTTCGTCTTGAACGTCAATACTTCGTTTAGCTGTGCATCGACCGCATTTATATTGTCGAGCAGCTCGCTCCGTTCGACTGCCGAGTCAGAGTTTTGTGTTATCGAACCGTTCACGGACGGTGCGCCTGCGTTGACGGAGTTGTTCTCCGTGTCTTCCTCGACGGACATAAACTGTACTTCTCCGCTCAGCAGAGTGCTTTCGCCTTCGGGAAATTCGTCAGTTTCTCCGCGGATATACTCGTTGAGCGCTTCGGCAAATACTAATTCTTTTTCGATAGCATTCACCGCTTCTCTTTTGAATCGCCGCGGGATGCTTACATTGAGTATCGCTTCGCAGACAAGCAGCAGCAAAAAAGCGGACAACCAGACCGTCGCGACGATTTTTATTTTGATATGCTTCATTATTTGTCCTCGGAAACATCGAGTTTATAACCGAATCCCCAAACCGTCTGCGCACTTACGTTGCTTTTTGCTGCGGACAGTTTTTTGCGAAGCCGGCGCATCGTTTCATCGGTTACACGTGTTTCGACTTCTGTTTCGTATCCCCATATTTCTTCGAGCAGTTCTTTCCGCGAAAACGCTTTTTCGGGTGCGGCCATAAGATACGTCAGCATTCTGAATTCGGTTTGTGTCAGATCCATGCGGTTGCCCTTGCACGTTACCGTGTTAGTGCTCGCTTTGTATGTAAGGTCGCCTACCGACAGATCCGGCTCGGTTGTTTTGCGGTGGGAACTTTTTTTGTTCATTTCCATTCGTCTTAAGAGCGAACGTACGCGCATCAGCAGCTCGGTGGGGCGAAACGGCTTCACAAGGTAGTCGTCGCCGCCGATGGTTATGCCTTGGACATAGTCGAGATCAGAGTCGCGCGCCGAGAGTATAATTATGGGGATATCCGTTTCCTCACGCAGCATGCGGCAAACGGTTAAGCCGTCCGACCCCGGCATCATTATGTCGAGAATGACCAGATCGGCAGGTGATGCGCGGAACGCCTCCAGTAAAAGGTCGCCGTTTTCAAAGGCGCAAACTTCGTATCCGTCGCTTTCGAGAAAGTTTTTTATAAGCTCACGGATATTTTTTTCGTCGTCCGCAATGTAAATTACGTGTTTCACGGGATTAAATCTCCTTTGTCTTCCGGGGAAATAATATCCTTTGTCATATTTTTTTGAGTTTTGATTTGGAGCGGTATATTACCGCGGAATCCGCGCAGTCGTCAGACGTGAGCGATATTATATTGTTTTTGCGTTTCAGCTTGACGTGTCTGAAAACGTAAACACTGTTTGAAATTTCTTCGCGGGAACGCGTTTGCTTTTTTCCGTTGACGGAAATCGACACGTTGCGGGCGTTTGCATAATATTTGATATCGGTGTACTTTTTGTCGGTTGAAGTTATTTCCGCTGAGCACAATTTGATGAATCTGTCTGCGGAAAACTGCGCCTTGTAGAACCAGAATGCATCTTTTTTGTCATAGCGGTCGCTTGATGTTAGTCCGGTTCTGCCGGCGGGGGCGTCTTTGTCTGTGAGATATCCGGCAAAACAACCGAATACCCCTTTTTTGGCGCAGAAACTCTGCCAGAATTTCTCATGCCATGTCGAGAAATACTCCTGCGAACAGTCGGCTCGTGCTGCGTCTTCGGAGTGCCTTTCGTAAAATCCCTCGGGCGGTTGTGCGAACACGGCGGTGTGGCGCAGCTTACGGTTACCGATGAAATCCGAGAACCTTTCACCAAGCTCGAAAAAACCTTCGAGCGGTGTGTCAGACGGAACGGTAACAGCAAGCACATCGGGCAGTGCGTCCGTTAGCGTTTCTTCCGAAGGGAACGATGCGTCGCCTGCCGTAAACACTCCGTCTGCGGATTTCTTTACCGTGTCGCAGAAAATGCGCAGCGTTTCTTCATCGTTTGATGAAACGGACGCAAACATGAAACTCGGATGGTGAGCGAGCATTTCGATGACAGCGTGTGTGCGGCTTGCGTCCGACTTGTTCGGCTCGGTCATATCCACCCAGACTGCAATGCCGTTTTTGTCGCAGTGTGATAAAAATGCGTCAATGTTGCTAAAAACGGGTATTTTTATGCAATTCGCGTCAAGTTCTTCAAACAATGCTCTGTCATCGTCGAAAGCCGAAAAGTCACGCAAAACGACGCCGTTTATCGGCAGTTTTACATTGTTGAGCGTCAAAAAACCGTCGTTGAAGCCTGTCTTGCGGACTCCGAAACGTATTTCCGCACTGTCAAGCAAATGCGCGTCCCGCAGCAGTTCCGCTCTTACGGTGTAAAGCGGGGCTTCGTGCTGTCCGTTCCAAAAGAAAGTTTTTTCGGGTGAAAACACGCACACCGGAGAAGTCGGCTTGCAGGTTTTTACCGTTTCGGTGCCATCCGGTGCAAAAAGCGTACATCGAAGAACGTCATAGTTGTTCGGAAACGCAATGTGCGCCGTTACTATTATGTCAACCGCGTTTTCGGATATCGCGGATGAAACGGAAATGCCGCAGTCGCCTCTGTCGGTAATATCGAAAAAAGAGTCGCCGACTGTAAACGAAGTCATTTCGCTGATATAAAGTTCGTTTTCGCCGTTTTGATGCGGTTCGGCTTCAATCAGCAGTTCGTGCTCTTTCCCGTCGGCGAAATCCGTTACATCGGTGCGTATCGGCGCATAAGCGCATGACAGTTCCGCGACCGCCGTGTCGTCGATAAATACTTTCAGTCTGCCGGTGCGTGAGGTGAATTCGATAAATGCGCGTATGCCGGGTTCGGCGTCTTCAAGTGTTATCCTCGATGTCGCCGATACTTTTTTTACACTGCCCGCTTCGGCTGAAAATGGGAGCACTGTTTCTTTTTCCGTCGGTTCACCTTTTGACGGGGTTACGGTTATTTTAATTTTTTTCGTAAGTTTTTTTCTTTCGCTCATTCGTCGTATTCACTCTCCGTTGTGTCGTTGCTGTTAATCAGCGCACGGTATATATCGCCCTTTTTTGCGCCTGTTTCTTTTGCCGCACGTTTTGCGGCTTCGTTCATTCCGATGCCGTCCGAAAGAAAACTTTTTGCAAGCTCAATCGGGTTCAGTGCGTTTTCGGACGCTTCTTCGCGCAGTTCTTCGTCGCTTTTCGCTTCTATGATAAGTACATATTCGCCTTTGAGCTTGACGCCGTCATATTTGCCGTCGGCTTCGGCGAGCGTGGTATATTCGGCGTTTTCGTGTATTTTTGTGAGTTCCTTTATTATGGCAATCCGCCTGTCGCCGAGTGCGGTGTGCAGATCGTGCAGCGTGTCGGCAAGTTTGTGCGGAGCTTCGTAAAACACCATTGTCTTTTTTTCGGACTTGATTTCTTCGAGGTGTTCGCGCCGTTTCGGTTTGTTGCCCGTCAAAAAGCCCTCGAATGTGAATCTTGCCACGTTCAGTCCCGACACCGCAAGTGCGGTTATCACTGCACTGGGGCCCGGCACAGCTTCTACCTCTATGCCGTTTTCGCGGCACAGTTTGACAAGGTCCTGACCGGGGTCGGATATTACGGGCATTCCTGCGTCCGATACGAGTGCGCATGATTTTCCCGACAGTATCATGTCGATTATCGTTCCGCCTTTTTCGGCGCGATTGTGTTCATGGTAGCTTATGAGTTTGTTTTTTATTTCGAAATGGTTGAGAAGTTTTATTGTTACACGCGTGTCTTCCGCCGCTATAAAATCAACAGAGGAAAGCGTTTCGACCGCCCTCGGAGAAAAATCTCCGAGATTGCCTATCGGCGTCCCCACCACATAAAGTTTTCCTGGCATGCAAATTATCCTTTCCGATGAAACAGACGGTATGCTTCGACCGATGCGTTGAATTATTTTTTGTATTCGCCCGTTATTTTCAGCATTTCGTCGCTGAGTGTTTTGTCGGGATTTTCTACGAACAGTTCCGCTTCGACGGTAAGCCCCGGCTTTCTTCCTTTTTTGCCCTCAAGCAGAAACAGCCATGGGGTTTTTCCGGGACGCTGAGCCACAAAACGCAGACGCTTCGGCTCTATTGAGTTGGTGCGCATTGTGCACATCGCGTCGGTAAGTCTTTCGGGACGAAGACATATGGAAAAACTGCCGCCGAATTTCAGCAGTTCCGAAGCCGAGCGGCAAAGTTCCGGCAATGTCAGGTTTGTTTCGTGGCGTGCGGTTCTGTCAGCATCCGAAGTGCTTAAAATGCCTTTTCCGGCAGGCGTGTATGGCGGGTTCATTGAAACAGTGTCGAATTGACCGAACGGAAGAACGCCTTTCAGTTTTGTGAGATCGCCCTCGACGAGAGTAAATCTGTCTCCGATTCCATTCATTTCGATGCTCCTGCGAAGTTGGTCGCATGCAAGTTTCTGTAGCTCCACCGCGCATACGTTTTGTACGCCTTCCCTTAACCAGTAAAACGGAATTATTCCGCAGCCGGTGCCGAAATCGACACACTTTGCGTTTCTTTTGGGCATTGAAAACGCCGCCAACAGCAGTGCATCCGTGCCGAATGTATGGGCAGGGGACACGATAAGCCGCAGGCGGTCGTTTATGTATTCGATATGTTCCGCCGAATTAAACACGGCTCTTTTTAAGTATCACGGCAACGACTGCAACTGCAACGCCGGACAAAACGAGAATAATTATTCCGATAACCATTTTAACTGTGACCGATCCGTCTCCGGTGGTTGTGTCATCGTAAACGATGTACGTGGTGCTCTCGTTTGTTATTATCGGCACTGTGACCTTTTCGGGGGGGATATATGTAAATGTGGTAACTTCTTCGGTGGTCGACGGCACTGTATACGGTGTGGGGTCGGTGCGTATGTAGCTGTATGCTTCACTTGACGGGGCTTCCGTCACAGGTACGGTCGGAGCTTCCGTGGGAGCTTCGGTGGGAGCTTCGGTGGTGACTTCCGTCGTTGTTTCCGTTTCGGCTTCAGTTGTAATTTCTTCCTGCGTCGTTGTTTCTCCCGAAAGTATTTCCTTTATCTTCGACATGACATCTCCGCTTAAAAGACTGTTGATGTCCACGCCGCCCGTGAGGATTTTACTTATGTCGAAATCGTCACCCAAAACCTGTCCTATCGCGGATAAAATCTGGTCTATGTTGTATGAATTGCCGAAACGCGCCTTGAGTACTTCGTATAACTGAGAGAGGTTGCCCAATCCGACCGATGCGTTATCGCCGTTCCCGTTTATAAGTCCGCCGAGTATACCTTCGAGCTTTTCGGTGTCGACAACACCGTCCAGTAAATTTTTATAATACTCAACGTCGTTATTAACCGCAAGCGCGGCGGGAGCGGATGCGGCAACCAACAATATTGCAGCAAGAAAAACGGAAACTATCTTAATTTTTTTCATTAGTGTTCACCTACAAAAAAGTTTTCAAACGATACAACAATGATACATTGAATAATGTAAAAAGTCAATCGGAAAAATAGCGGAAAATGAAATCTTTGCGGCGTAATTCATTTGATTTTGTCTTTATCCGCACGATTTTTGCCATTATTTGCATGATTCCTTGAGTATAACCGCAGCGTATGACGCAAAACCGTGACAGCGACTTGCTCCACCCTCGGAATGTTCCCAGAGCGTGTCGGTTTGTTCAGCCATACTGAGGAACAGACTGACTGCCTCCTTTTTAACCTTATCATATTGCCCGTCGTTTAAAAGGAGCTGAAGTCTCAGATAGTTGCCTATGAAGACGTTTGATTTGCAGACGGACGGAAAAATTTTTTCATTGTCCCGTTCCGGTCCGAAGTCATTAAGCAGTTTGTTCCACAATTCCGGAAAATCGGCTTTCGACGCCGTTTTGCTGAAAAAGGCGTAGTATTGACATGTTTCCGAAATGTTTTCTGTATGCACAAGGATTCCGTTTTTGCGCGTGTCGTTGTCGCGGAAGAATTCGCCGTTGTAACTTTTTTCCCTGATTGTGCTGCGGATGCGTTCGGCTTTTTCGGCGTATTTGCCGTCGCCGTAAAGATTCGAGAGTGCATCGAGAAACATTGAGTAAAGCATATTTGTCGGATAGTTTACGCCTTTTACAAAGTCGTTCGCTTTTGACCATTCGACAAAAATCCAGTCCTTGAGGTTTTCCAAAAGACCGTCCGCATTTTCAAACTTTTCAAAGTATTCCGCGAGAGAATACAACCTTGCTTTCGCTTTTTCGGCAATTTTGCAGTCTTCGGCGCGATTTGTACGGTCATCCAGTTCTATCGCAAACCACATCGCCCAGTTCGGTATGAAATTGCCGTCAAAATGATCTGCGGGGTAGCACATGGGCAGCATGCCGTTCGGGATATGTCCAAACTTGTCCGGGAGAAGGAAATTTTCCAGAAAAGCATCCTCGATATCGTTTTTTCCGGTGAGGAATTTTTCCGTTCTTGCGGTGAAAAAACTGTCGCAGAGCCACCCGGCGCGTTCGCGCGACGGGCAGTCCATAAAAATATCGGTTGCGCACTGACGAAAAGTGTTTATCGCTGCACGGTAAATTTTTTGCAATTTTTCATCGCTTGACGAAGGACGGTTTGTTATCAGCGCATTCGGGAATTTTTCGGCGTAGAGCGATACGTTTGTAATAAGCGTCGGGGCGTACATTGATACCGTCGAAATGTATTTGAACGTGTACGGTTCGAATGACACAAGATCGTAACTTCTGCCGCCCTGTACGCTCCACTGAATAACATTTGCGCACCCGTCGGATGCCGGTTCGGGCACACCGTTCTCGTTTAACCGTTCGCCGAAAACCGCATAAATCACGGCATCGTGTTGAGCTGTCAGCGACAGACGAATGTAACCCGTGGTGTCCTCTCCCATATCATAGACCGCGAAGCAGTTCGTACCGAGTTCAAGTGAACCGGCGGGTGTTTCTTCTCTTTCCATGACGGTCGGCGTGTAGGCGTAAAGTTCATCGATTTGATTCGTTTCAAGCTCGTCGGGTGGGAAACCTTTCAGATTTTCGCCGATGTCGGAGAAACTTCTGTCATCGTATTTTCGCACTTTATCCGATTTAAGCGGCATTAAAATTCCCTTTGCGATTACTTTTTTCGTCTTCTCTTCCGTGTGCTCCGTATACGGGGCAGTACGCGTTATGAATTTTTTTGCACCGCATTTTTCAATCTGTATCGGTTTGTACGGATCATCGGTTCCGTTTATGAAACCGTCGTACCATGCGTCTGATACATAGCATTCCGTAAACGGACGCTGAAACGAATAGCGCATAACTTTCTGAAGTCTTGCGTTGAAGCGTTCGGCTTCAAATTCTTTGCTGCCTGTGGCGTACTTTACTTCTCCGTCTGCCGTTATCTCCGCGCACAGAAACGAAGGCTCGTCGAGCAGGTAGAAGCTGTTTGAATTGTATCCTGCCGCAATTATCGCCACGGTATTTTCGTTTGCCGTCAATTTCGGCGCAAGGTCTATCGCATCGACTCTGTAAAACCCGTGCGCTGCACGCGCCGGACCTGCCGCAAAAAATTCGCCGTTGACAAAAATCTGATATCTTGAACTTGCCGCTATATGTATGTTCGCATTATCTGTGCGCGGGAGTTTTCCTCTGAAAACGAGAGAAACATTCATTTCTCCGGCGCGTCCCTTTTCCCATACGGGAACGGCACTGACAAATTCATATTCGGTTGAAAGGGGCATTTTGTTTTTCCTCCGATTGCTAAATACGCTTTAAGCTGACGGGAATCTAACCCGTGTCGCCGGTCAGACCATTTTAATACAATTTCCGTTGAAAATCAACCCCGCGTATGTGTTTGTTCCGTCTGGGTTGAATATCGGATTGCGCTCACGGCGCAGTTTGTTCATAATGGCGGGCATTTTAATAAATATTTATTTTATACTTGATTTTCCGAAAAAGGTCATATATACTTATTGTACCGTGCTGCGGTCGGAATATCTTTCCCGCGCATCTGTGCGCCGCCGCGTTATTTGCATCAAACGGTCCTTATGAACGGTTTGCGTGAACGGTGTGCGGAAAATGGTGTGACGCCGGAGAGTTTAAAACGGAGGTAGATGATGGAACCGCGTGAGAAAGCCGCGCTTGCGGTTGAGCTTTTGAAGGAAGAGTATCCCGACGCGATATGTTCTCTTACGGAAACAGACCCTTTTCGCCTGCTTGTCGCCGTGCGTCTTTCGGCGCAGTGTACCGACAAGCGCGTAAATGAAGTGACGCCTGTTTTGTTCGGCGCATTTCCCACAACAGAAGCGATAGCCGCTGCAACCCCCGAAGACATCGAAGAGATAATTCGTCCGTGCGGATTTTATCACGGCAAGGCGCGTGACATTGTCGCGTGCGCAAACACGCTGCTGAGCGAATACGGCGGGGTCATTCCCGATGATATCGGGCTGCTTACAAAGCTGCCCGGCGTAGGACGGAAAACCGCGAACCTGCTCGTCGGCGATCTTTACGGCGGGCATGCCGTAGTGTGCGACACGCACTTTATACGAATCATGCGCCGTCTCGGCTTTACCGATACCGCCGACCCACTTAAAACGGAAAAAATTATGCGTCCGCTTCTTGCTCCCGACGAAAGCAGCGACTTTTGTCACAGATGCGTGCTTCACGGCAGAGCCGTTTGCCGTGCGCGTGGAGCGAAATGCGGAGAGTGCGTTTTGAAAAACATTTGCGAAGAATTTAAGAATACTGCGGGTCAGCCCGATTCGGCGCGAGCCGAAAAAAGCGCCGCAAAACCGAAAACACCGAAAGGAAGAAAACACTGAATGTCACTGCTTAAAAAACTGTTCGGAGATTACTCCAAGAAAGAAATAAAACGCAACGAGCCTATTGTTAAAAAAGTGCTTGCGCTCGATGACGAGATGACGAAGCTCACCGATGATGAGCTTAAAGCGAAAACCGTCGAATTTCAAAATCGTCTCAAAAACGGCGAAACTACCGACGACATTCTCCCCGAGGCATTTGCCGTTTGCCGCGAAGCCGCATGGCGTGTGCTTAATATGAAGCATTTCCCTGTGCAGATAGCCGGCGGCATAGTGCTGCATCAGGGCAGAATAGCCGAAATGAAGACGGGCGAAGGCAAGACGCTTGTCGCAACTCTCCCCGCGTACCTGAACGCTTTAACCGGCGAGGGCGTGCATATCGTTACTGTTAACGACTACCTTGCAAAGCGCGACTCCGAGTGGATGGGTAAAATTTTCCGTTTCCTCGGTTTGTCGGTCGGACTTATTATACACGAAAAGAGCAACGCGGAGCGTCGCAGCGCTTACGCCGCCGATATTACGTACGGCACGAATAATGAAATGGGATTCGATTACCTGCGTGACAATATGGTAAGTTACAAAACGGATCGTGTTCAGCGCGGTCATGCTTACGCAATAGTCGACGAGGTCGACTCCATTCTTATCGACGAAGCGAGAACTCCTCTCATTATTTCCGGTCACGGCGACAAATCGTCGGATCTTTACAAAATCGCCGATGAATTTGCGAAACGTCTTAAATCCAAGCGTATAACCGAAGTGGATTCCAAGAAAGATATAGAGGACATTATTGATCCGGATACCGATTACATTGTCGACGAAAAAGCAAAAACGGCAACGCTTACCAAGAAAGGTATTTCAGCAGCAGAAGAATTTTTCGGCGTCGAAAACCTCATGGATGCCGAGAACCTTACAATACAGCACCACATAAATCAGGCAATAAAGGCGCGCGGCGTTATGCGCCGTGACATTGATTACGTCGTCAAAGACGGCGAGGTGCTCATAGTTGACGAGTTTACGGGACGTATTATGCTCGGCAGAAGATATAACGAGGGGCTTCATCAGGCAATCGAAGCGAAAGAAGGCGTAAATGTCCGTCAGGAATCAAAGACGCTTGCGACAATCACATTCCAGAACTATTTCCGTCTTTACAAGAAGCTGTCCGGTATGACCGGTACGGCAATGACGGAAAGCGAGGAGTTTAACGAAATTTACTCCCTTGACGTTGTCGAGATACCGACGAACAAGCCGATGATCCGCCACGACTGGGACGACGTCATGTACAAAACCGAAAAGGGCAAGTTTGCCGCCATTATCGAACAGGTGAAAGAGTGTCATGCAAAAGGTCAGCCTGTGCTCGTAGGTACGGTAAGCATTGAAAAATCGGAGCAGCTTTCCGCTGCACTCAAGCGTGCCGGAATCAAGCATGAAGTTCTCAACGCAAAGCAGCACGAACGTGAAGCGGAAATCGTCGCTCAGGCGGGTAAACTCGGCGCAGTTACCATCGCAACCAACATGGCGGGACGCGGAACCGATATTATTCTCGGCGGCAACGCCGAATACATGGCAAAAGCGGAAATGCGCAAAATGCAGATTCCCGAAGAGCTTATCGTTGAAGCCACCGGCTTTTCTGAAACGGATGACGAAGCCATTCTTGAGGCGCGCCGTACTTTTGCCGAACTTGAGTCAAAATACAAACAGCTTATGGCAGGCGAAGCCGATGAGGTTCGCGCGGCGGGCGGTCTGTTTATACTCGGCACGGTGCGTCATGAATCAAGACGTATCGACAATCAGCTGAGAGGTCGTGCCGGTCGTCAGGGCGACCCCGGCGAAAGCCGCTTTTATCTGTCGGCGGAGGACGATATTATGCGTCTTTTCGCGGGTGACAGATTCTATAAGACGCTTGAGATGTTCAAGGTGGGGGAAGATGTCGCAATCGAAGCGAAACTGTTCTCAAACTCTGTTGAGATGGCGCAAAAACGCGTCGAGTCAAACAACTTTGCCATAAGAAAGAATGTTTTGCAATATGACGACGTCATGAATAAGCAGCGTGAGATAATTTACAGTCAGCGCAATCAGGTGCTTGACGGCGTTGATATGGATGCCGCCATCCGCAAGATGATAACGGAATCGATTGCCGATGCGGTGGAATTCTACTGCCCGCAGTCGCACAACAAAAATGACTGGAACACGGCAGGACTTGCCGGTAAGTATATGTGGCTGCTCGGCGAAGATGAATTGCCCGACGCCGACAAAGCCTCGCAAATACTTGACTTCATGACATCCCGCGCCATCGGTATTCTCGATGCAAAAACCGAAGAATACGGCAGAGATGTGATGTTGAGCCTTGAACATAAAATCCTTATTTATAATGTTGATGTGAACTGGATGGATCACATTGACGCAATGGATCAGCTTAAACGTTCGATAGGTCTTCGTGCCTACGCACAGCAGGATCCCGTCGTCGCGTTCCGCCAGGAGGGTTACGACATGTTTGACGAAATGACGATGGCGATCCGTGAAGGTACGGTCAAAATGATTCTTACCGCGGTGGTTCATTCGGAAGAGGATCTTAAACGTGAAGAAGCCGTTAAAGTTACGTCGCTCTCCGGCGCGTCCGACGGCACTGTGAAAAAACAGCCGGTTCGCAGCAAAGGACAAAAGGTCGGCAGAAACGATCCGTGTCCTTGCGGCAGCGGCAAAAAATATAAACACTGCTGCGGCAGATAATTTGTCCGCATCGGGACGAACGGTGCGCGAAAGGAGGTTTTTCGAATGTCATTGAATGACCGTAACGGTGTCAATTCGAACGACATGAACATGGACGATATGAACGTTCGGAACAAAAAAAACGCAAGGAAGACTTATGAAAAAAATGTGCGTACCCGTGTAACAGTCGTTTCTGCCGTTTTGTGCAGCGGAATTTGCGGATATGTCCTGTTTTCCGTCCTGTTCAGACGGGCGCTTGTTGAATTTGATGTACTGCACGACAAGTATCTCGCGTCTCCGATGTTCGCTCAGTTTTATGAAATGCTTTATTCGTTTGTGGCATTGGGGCTTCCGTTCCTTTTGGTTTGTCGGTTCTTGAAACTGTTTACGTTCGAAGACCCGGAAATAAAATTCGGCAAGCCGTATAGTAAGACAAATGCTGCGCTTTTGATTGTCGCCGGTATCGGAGTTTGCTTTTTCGGAAACATTGTCAACAGCATTTTGATGAGTTATTTCGGAATGATGGGGGTGGATTTTTACTCGTATCATGATGCGATGGATTATTCCGATGCGCCGGTCACTATCGGTGAGTTTGTCTTTTCATGTGTTCGATCTGCCGTTTTACCGGCTCTGATGGAGGAATTTGCTCTTAGAGGAGTTGTGCTCGGTACGCTTCGTAAGTACGGAGACGGCTTCGCGATCGGCATTTCGGCGGTTTTATTCGGATTGATGCACGGTAATTTTACGCAGGTTCCGTTTGCCATTATCGCCGGAGTTGCACTCGGTTTTGTTTACGTTATCACGGGATCTATATGGTCGTCGATTATCTTGCACTTCTGCAACAATTTTATTGTTGTTCTTTACAGCACGGCGATATCGTTAGGCATCATTCCCGCAGCTGTTGTATCGAGTGTTCTGACATATTTTTTGATAGCTATGGGGGCGATCGCCTTGTGCGTTTATCTCCTCAGAAACAGAAACGGGCTTCGGCTCAGACGTTCGCCGTTCACTTTCGTTCGCGGCAAAACGCTTGCGTTCATGCTGTCGCCGACATTCATCATAGGTGCGTTTTCACTCATAAGACAGATGGCGAATGATATTATCAAATGACGAAAAAGCGGAGCGACTTGTCTATATATAATTAAGGAAAAAAGGTATGGAAAAATACGGTTCGGGGTTTTCCCCGGAGGTGATAACCTCGCGTGCCAATCCCCGCGTAAAGGCGGCTTCCGCGCTTTTGAAATCCGGCGAAAGAAAAAAAACCGGACGCTTTATTATTGAAGGCGCAAGACTTTGCGGTGACGCGGTAAAGAGCGGTGTCACCGTTGAGGAGTTCTATTCAACGGGCAGTGCGGAAAAAAAATATCCTGATGTGTTTGCGCTCGTTGCAAAAGCCGCAAAGCGTACGTTTATTATCGGTGCGGATGTCGCCGAAAAGCTGTCGGATACCAGATCTACGCAGGAGATGTTCTGTGTTTGTTCCGATACGGCGGTTTTTACCAAAAACGATATCAACCCGAACGGGTTTTATGTTATGACCGAAAATGTGCAGAACCCCGATAACCTCGGTGCGGTCGTACGAAGCGCGGAAGCTCTCGGAGCGGACGGACTTGTTGTGTTTTCGGGATGCGATATACGTTCTCCGAAAGCACTCCGTGCTTCAATGGGCGGTTTGCTGCGTTTTCCCGTTATAGAAACGGATGATTGCGCGTCGTTTCTCACCGGTGCTCGAAATACCGGTATGAAAATTTTTGCTACCGTGGCATCCGACAGTGCTGAGGATATTTCAAAAGCGGATAAATCCGGAGGGTGCATTTGCATTATCGGCAACGAAGGTGCGGGAATAAGCAGCGAAGCACTTCGACTTTGCACCTGCAAAATAACGATTCCGATGCTCGGCAAAGCGGAGTCGCTTAACGCCGCCGCCGCTGCGGCAATAACAATTTGGGAGTTTATGAAAGAAAGAAGGAAGGAACCGGATGTTGAGAGTTGACGGCGAAAATTGGCTGCGTCTTAATCTTGCGGCGCGTGATGCCGTCCGAATGCGTTCGCTTGTAAAAAAATACGGTACAGCAACCGAACTTCTCGAACAGAAACCGAATGAACTTTTTTCGGCAGGAGAGATAGACGGTGCGCTTCTCGGTAAACTGGTGTTCGCCCGTTCTCGTGAAATGGACAATCGCATCGGTGAAATTGTGACGCTGTGCCGAAAAAACGGCTGGCGGATAATCACCCCGCAGAGCGAGTTGTACCCCGAACGGCTTTTGGAGCTTCGCCGTTTTCCGTTTGTTCTTTACGCCGACGGTGACGTTGAGCTGCTCAACGCGCCGCTCAAGTGCTCCATAGTCGGGACTCGCAACGCCTCGCAAAAAGCATGTACGGTTGCATACAAGTTTGCGTACGGACTTTCTCAACTCGGTGTCGCCGTGGTGAGCGGCGGTGCGCTCGGAATCGATGCCGCATCCCATGAGGGCGCGCTTTCGGGCAAAACGGGAACAATAGGTGTGCTCGGCGCGGGACTGGGCAGCGGATATTTGCAAAAGAATGCCGATTTGCGCAGTCGCATATCAAGCCACGGTGTGCTGATAAGCGAACTCGAACCGTTCGAATCTCCGTCAAGATATACGTTCCCGGAACGGAACCGGATTATTGCTTCACTTGGCGACGCGTGTCTTGTCGCGGAATCCGGCGCAAACGGCGGTTCGCTTATTACTGCGGAGCTCGCCCGCAGGGAGGGACGGCGCGTTTTTGTTCCCTCTCACGAAATTATTGTCAGCGACGGCTGCAAAAATCTTTTGGAGAGCGGTGCGGTCGAAGTCGATTCCCCGGCGGGTTTTTTCAGAGAAATTGCCGGTACGGACGCGGATGAAAACGACATGCGCAATGTTCCGACGACGGCTGCGCCGGATTACGACATCGATTTTACTTTGCCCGGTTTTAAGCGGTACTTTTTTTGTATCAGTGCAGAAGAGCAGGATAAAAATGCAAGTCCGCAAAAAGAAAAAAAACAAAAAACGGCAACGCGGAAAAAGACGGTTAAATCCGAAGAAACGACATCTTTGAAACCCGAAAGACGGCTGTTTACGGCGGCGTCCGAGCCTACGTTGTTCTCCGTTGCGCCAATGACCGACGGTGAGCGCAGAGTCCTTGACGTGATAGATGAAACGCCGGTGTCCCTCGATAAAATCGTAGAAATGTCGGGACTCGGTACGGATATCGTTTCTTCGTCGCTCACACTTCTTGAATTACGCGGAACTGTGTCAAGCTATTACGGAAATTTATATTCATTGAGAGAAAACCACGCAAATGCAAAATAAACATATCATCCGAAAACAGGAGAATAATAATGTCATCATTAGTTATAGTGGAGTCACCCGCAAAAGCAAAAACGATAAAAAAATATCTCGGCGCAGGATATGAGGTCAAGGCGTCAATGGGACATGTTCGCGACCTTTATGCATCGAAACTGAGCGTTGACGTCAAACGCGATTTCGCGCCCGACTATACGATAATAAAAGGAAAGGAAAAGCTCATTGCCGAACTTCGCGACCTTGCGTCGAAAAGCGACAGGGTTATTCTTGCGACCGACCCCGACCGCGAAGGAGAAGCTATTTCATGGCATCTTGCAGCGATTCTCGGACTTGACCTCAACGATGAAATGCGCGTAAAATTCAATGAAATAAACAAGAGAAGTGTCCTCGCCGGAATTGAATCCCCGTCGAAGATAGATATCGATCTTGTAAACGCGCAGCAGGCAAGACGTATTCTTGACCGCCTTGTCGGCTACCGCCTTTCACCGTTTATTTCTCAAAAGATAAGGCGCGGACTTTCTGCGGGACGCGTGCAGAGCGTTGCGCTCCGACTTATTGTCGATAGGGAAGAGGATATCAAAAAATTCGTCCCGGAGGAATATTGGACGGCTGAAGTCGCGCTTACCTCTCCGCCGTCAAAGAAACAGTTCAAGGCTTCTTTTTCGGGCGACGAAAACGGCAAAATTAAGCTCGTAAACGAAGAGCAGACGAATGAAATAAGGGCGCGTCTTGATAATGCGGTTTATACGGTTGAATCGGTAAAAAAAGGCGTTCGCAAAAAGCAGCCATCTCCGCCTTTCATTACGTCAACGCTGCAGCAGGAGGCATCGCGCCGTCTTGGATTTCCTGCAAAACGCACTATGAAAATAGCGCAGGAGCTTTATGAAGGCGTTGATATTGCCGATAAAGGCCCCATTGGTCTTATAACCTACATGCGTACCGATTCTCTCCGTATTTCGGAAGAGGCGCGTGCCGAGGGCAATAAATTCATAATCGAAAACTACGGCGAAAAATATCTCCCTGAAAAACCGCGTTATTTCAAAACGCGCGAGGGTGCGCAGGACGGTCACGAGGCAATCCGACCCACCGTTCCTTCTCTTACTCCGTCCGAAGTGAAAAATTCGCTGACAGCCGAGCAGTACAAACTCTATAATCTTATTTGGTGTCGTTTTACCGCGTCGCTTATGGCGAACTGTCTGCACGACACTGTTCGTGCCGAAATACGAGCCGCAAAAGACGGCGATGCCGAGCATTATTGTGTTTTTAACGCGGCAGGTTATACGACGCGATTTGACGGTTACACCGTGTTGTATGATAATTCCTCTGACGATGACGAGGAGGAGTCAGCTCTTCCCGAGATGACGGCGGGAAAGACGCTAAAGTTGAAAGACTTGAAAACGGAACAGCATTTTACACAGCCGCCGATGCGTTATACCGAAGCATCTCTTATCAAGATGCTTGAGGAAACCGGAGTCGGACGTCCGAGCACGTATGCATCCATCCTGTCAATAATACTTGACAGAGATTATTGCGTCAAAGAGTCGAAGAAAACGCTTGCGCCTACCGAACTCGGCACTGCCATAATCGGACTGCTTAAAGATAAATTCCCGAAAATAGTCAACACAAAGTTCACTGCCGGCATGGAAGCTGATCTCGATAAGATAGAAGCCGGCGGATACGACTATGTAAAAATGCTGCGTACTTTCTACGATGAATTTGAAGACACTCTTAAAAAAGCAAAGGCATCCATGGAAGGCGTAAAAATAAGTCTTGAAGAAGATAAAACCGACATTCCGTGCGAGAAGTGCGGCGCAATGATGGTTGTTAAAGTCGGTCGATTCGGAAAGTTCCTTGCGTGTCCTAACTACCCCGAATGCAAAAATACGAAGCCTTTTATAGTTGAAACGAAAGGCGTGTGTCCCGTCTGCGGCGGCACAGTTATAAGCAAGCGTTCAAAAAAAGGTCATACTTTCTTCGGGTGTTCCAATTATCCGGAGTGTACCTTTATGACGTGGGATACGCCCACCGAGGAAAAATGTCCGCAGTGCGGCAAGACGCTGTTCCGTTCACGCGGAAATGTGTTTAAGTGTCTTGACGAAAAATGCGGATACGAAATAAAAGGCAAAAAGAAAGCGAAAAAAGACGATGAATGATACCGTTACGGTCATAGGCGGCGGTTTTGCCGGGGTTGAAGCCGCGAAACAGCTTACAAAACGCGGGATAAAAGTGCGGCTTTACGAGATGAAACCCGTAAAATTTTCACCTGCGCACAACAGCGAAAAACTTTGCGAAGTCGTTTGCTCAAATTCTTTCAAATCGTCAAATCCTGCGTCGGCTGCGGGATTGCTTAAAAACGAAATGGCAATGCTCGGTTCGGTTTGCGTCAGGTGCGCAAACGAAACGGCTGTTCCCGCCGGCGGTGCGCTTGCCGTTGACCGCGACGCTTTTTCCGAAAAAGTTACACGAGTGATTGAAAATGATCCGCTTATTGAGATTGTACGCGAAGAGGTAACGCACATTCCCGACGACGGAGTTGTGATAGTTGCTGCGGGTCCGCTTGCGAGCGATGCGTTGAGTGAAGACATAAAGCGCGTTTGCGGCGGCTCACTGTCCTTTTTCGATGCCGCCGCGCCGATAATCACGGCGGAAAGCATTGATATGTCACATGCGTTCACCGCGTCGCGCTACGGAAAAGGCGGTGAAGACGACTACATAAACTGCCCGATGAACAGGGCGCAATACGAAGCGTTTTATGATGCGTTGATAAGCGCGGAAAGCGTGATTCTACATGATTTTGAAAAGAAAAACGGTGTATATGAGGGCTGCATGCCGATTGAAATAATGGCAAAACGCGGCGGAGATACGATACGTTTCGGACCTATGAAACCCGTGGGACTTATCGACCCGTCAACGGGACACCGTCCGTGGGCGGTGCTGCAACTTCGAAAAGAAAATGCATCCGGAACGCTTTTTAATCTTGTCGGTTTTCAGACGAACCTCAAATTTTCGGAGCAGAAACGCGTGTTCGGTATGATTCCCGCGCTTGAAAACGCGGAATATGTGCGATACGGCGTCATGCACCGCAACTCGTTCATAGACGCGCCGCGCGTTTTGACGCAACGCTTCAATCTGAAAAAAGAGCCGCGCATCTTTTTCGCGGGACAGATAACGGGCGTGGAAGGATATATGGAGTCCGCGTCTTCAGGCATCACGGCGGGGATAAACGCAGCAAGATTCGTAAACGGCGAAAAAGAATTTGTCCCGCCGGTAGATACGATGCTCGGTGCGTTTTGCCGCTACGTGTCGGACGGTTCGGTAATGGATTATCAGCCGATGGGCGCGGCGATAGGTTTGCTGCCGCCGCCGTCGGAGCGGATACGCGACAAACGCGAAAGGTACGGTTTTATCGCCGACCGCGCTTTAAAGTCGCTCGAAGAGTATATTAAAGAAAACGGAATGGAAGTGTGTGACTACGGAAACGCTTGAAAGAAAAATCGGATATACATTTAAGGATAAGAGTTTGCTCCGTCTTGCGCTCACGCACTCGTCATATAACAGCGAAAAGAGTCATCTGCACAATTATGAACGGCTCGAATTTCTGGGAGATTCCATTTTGGGTTTTACGGCGGCGGAGTATTTTTATCATAAACTGTACGACCGACCGGAGGGTGAACTTACCAAGATAAGAGCAAATGCAGTGTGCGAAAAAAGCCTTGCGGCATTCGCGTCGGAAATGGGTATCGGTGAATTTTTATTTATGAGCCGCGGCGAGGATCAGCAGGGCGGTCGGAACAGACCGTCCATTCTTGCAGACGTTGTCGAAGCGATAATTGCGGCAATATACCTTGACGGCGGAATAGAACCCGCGAAAAAATTCGCGCTTATTCCCATAAAAAACGCCGCAACGGATGTTGCCGCAGTTACCGATTACAAAACGATGCTGCAGGAGATAATACAGAAAAACCCCGATGAGCAGCTGCGGTACATTCTTGCCGCAGAGAGCGGTCCCGACCATATGAAAAGTTTTACTGTTGAGGTGTATCTCAATTCGAATCTCGTCGGTACGGGAGTGGGACAAAGCAAGAAAAAAGCGGAGCAGGCAGCTGCCCGCGAGGCTCTTCGGCTTATGGGGATAGAACAGTGAAGCATGTAAACGTTGCGCTTTTTGTGCCGCATCTCGGATGTCCTCATAACTGTATTTTTTGCGATCAGCGGGCAATTTCCGGCGTTCGCGAACCGATAACGCGTGAACGGATAGAAAACGCGTGCAAAACGGCATCGGCGACCCCGCATGATATTGACAACAGCGAGATAGCGTTTTTCGGCGGTTCGTTTACCGCCATTGACAGGCAGATGCAGGAGATGTGCCTTGACGCCGCGAAGCCGTTTCTCAGTTCTCAATTCGGCGGAGTCCGCATTTCTACGCGTCCCGACTGCATTGACGGCGACGAACTCGAATTTTTGAAATCGCACGGCGTTACTTCGATAGAATTGGGCGCACAAAGTATGTTTGCGTCGGTTCTCGAGATGAACGAGCGCGGACACACGCCGGACGATACCGTTCGTGCATCCGCTCTTATCAGGGAACGCGGTTTTTCTCTCGGACTTCAGATGATGACGGGACTTTACGGTTCGGATTCGGAGAAGGATATCGAAACGGCGAAACGGTTCATTGGGCTGCACCCGGACACGGTTCGTATATATCCGACCGTTGTGCTGGAAAATACGCGCCTTGCGGAGCTTTACAGAGAAAAGAAGTACATGCCGCCGCCGCTTGAAGAATCGGCTGAACTTTGCGCCGAACTGCTCGAAATGTTCCGTAAAAACGATATTCGCGTTATCAGGCTCGGTCTTCATTCGGGCGGAAACGTGGACAACGGATACATTGCGGGTGTGTATCACCCCGCATTTGGGGAAATCTGCGAGAATGTTATTTTCAGAAAGAAAACCGAAAACGTTTTGTCGTATTCTCCGAAAGGTTTTTACAGGATTGAAGTGAATCCGCGTGACATTTCAAAAATGACGGGACAGAAAAAGAGCAATATAAAATATTTCGGAGAAAAAGGGTATTTTCTCACAGTCAGTGGAAACGGCGATGTGCCGCAGGGTGAAATAAGAGCCGTTTCCGAAAGGAATTGAAACTTAAATGTATTTGAAAGCATTGGAAATGCATGGCTTCAAGTCGTTCCCCGATAAAACCGTGCTTACGTTCGGCAAGGGCGTAACGGCGGTAGTCGGTCCGAACGGTTCCGGCAAAAGCAATATTTCCGACGCGGTGCGCTGGGTGCTCGGCGAACAGTCCACAAAGAGCCTTCGCGGCTCCAAAATGGAGGATGTCATTTTTTCGGGTACGGGAGAACGCCGTCCGCAGGGGTTTGCCGAGGTTACCTTACGTCTTGACAACACCGACGGTGCGCTGAATTCTTCCGAAGCGGAAGTGGCTGTTACTCGACGCTACTACCGTTCCGGGGACAGTGCCTACATCATAAACGGTAAAACGGTTCGCCTTAAGGATGTAAACGAGCTTTTTATGGATACAGGACTCGGGCGCGACGGCTACTCGATGGTAGGACAGGGAAAGATAGAAGAAATGGTGTCGGCGAAAAGTGATAACCGCCGTGATATGTTTGAAGAAGCGGCAGGCATTTCGCACTATCGATATCGCCGTGCAGAGGCAATCAAGCGACTGGAACAGACGGAAGAAAATCTTGTCCGCCTGCGCGATATTGTCACGGAACTGGAGGACAGGATAGGTCCTCTTGAAAAGCAGTCGAAAAAAGCGCAGCAATTTCTTGTATACGCCGCACAACGGAAAGAACTTGAAATAGGTCTTTGGCTTGAGCTGATGAAGCGCGGCTCGGAACAGATAAGAGAGCTTCGCGGAAAGTTGGGTGTTGCGCAGAGTCAGTACGACCTTGCGGGGCAGACACTGCAAAAATTGTCCGCCGATATAGAAAATGCTGCGGAAACTACCCGGAAAATAAACGTTCGCGCCGAGGAGCTTCGCGGTGAAAATTCGCAGTTTGAAGAACAGGCATCGACGCTTGAGGCGCAGGCTGCCGTGTTTGACAACAGCATCGTCCACAATAATGAAACGGCGGAAAGAATCAAACGCGATTTCGAGATGCAGACTGACGCTGAAGCGGATATTGACAACGAGGAAAAAACAGCGAACGAACGAATAAAAGAACTCAACGCAATTACGGACGAAGCCGAGAAAAAACTGCGTGAACTGACGGGTGTGCTTACGGGGCTTGAGAGCCGCAATGAAGAATATTCCGATGAGTACAACGCGCTCAACGCCGTTATTTCGGCGCTTTCCCTTAAAATCTCACAGCTTGACATTATGATAAGCTCATCATCGGCATCGGCAACGGAGCTTTCGGAACGTGCGGACACCGTCAGAATCTTGATAACCGAAAAAGAGAAAGAGTGCGCCGAACTGCAAAAAGAAAAGGATTCCGCCGAACAGGCGTATAACACGGCGTCGGAGGAACTTGACGAAAAGAACAATATGTCCGCAGGTATTTCTCTGCGCCTGAAAAAAGCGGAAACGCGTGTCGAGGACAGAAAGTCGGAGCATGAAAACGAAAAACTGCGGCTGATGCGGATAAATTCCCGCCTGAAATTTTTGCAGGATACCGAAAAGAGTATGGACGGCTACCAGGGCAGCGTAAAATCTGTTTTGCGCGAAAAGGAACGCGGCACGCTTCACGGTATTCACGGTACGGTGTTCAGTCTGATAAGCGTTGATGAAAAATACCGTACGGCAATCGAAACCGCTCTCGGAAACGCGATACAGGACATCATAACCGATACAGAGAATGATGCAAAACGTGCAATAAACCACCTTAAGGAAACCGGGGGAGGACGCGCCACGTTTATGCCTATATCGGCTGTCCGAGGCAGAACACTCGACGAAAAAGGTCTTGACGGCAATTTTGGCTTCGTTGCTCTTGCACATGAATTGGTACAGTGCGACGATATCTACGGTGAAATAATACGATCTCTTTTAGGCAGGATAGCCGTGTGCGAAGATCTTGATTGTGCAATAAGTCTTGCAAAGAAGTATTCATATAAATTTAAAATCGTAACCCTTGACGGGCAGGTTATCAACGCCGGCGGTGCTATGACCGGTGGCTCAAAGATAAACAGTGCGGGATTTCTTGCACGAAAAACGGAAACGGAAAAGCTGACCCGCGAATCCGAAACGGTAGGCAAACGCATTGACGAACTTGCCGTCGCGCTTAAAGAAGCAAACGAATTGCTTGCGAGAGAGCGTGCGGATTACGACGGTTTGCGCGGTGATATAATGCGTGCAAACGAGTTGTGCGCGTCCGAACGTTCGCGGCTGTCGCTTGCATCGGGGCGTTTGTCCGATGCCGAAAATGCACTTCGCGAGTTAAAAAAGGAACTTGAAACGGCAGGCGGAAAAATTTCATATTCGGAAGAAAGCGTTCGCCTTGCGGAGAAAGAGCGCGGTGCGCTTATTATCGAGAAAGAAGAAAAAGAAAAGAAGGTACAGGAGCTTACAGGCGGAAAAGACGATCTTACCGTGCGGCGTGAGGAGATAAATACGCAGATGAGCGAGGTTAACCTCGGCATGGTGTCCGCCGTCAAAGAGATGCAGGCGGAGAAGGAAAAACTCGAGTCGCTTGCGGTTCGCCGCGCTTCTCTCGGTACGCGCAAGGAAGAACTTAACGCCGAACTCGATGAACTGAAGAAAAGAAACGCCGAGTTGACCGACAGCGCCGAAAAGACACGTGCGTCTGCATTGCTTCTTCGCGACGGCATAAACAAAAACACCGACGAGATAAAACGTCTTTTTGGGCAGCGCGACGAGTGCGAAAAAGCCTCGGTTGCGGCGCGTAATCTCGAAAAGGAAAAAACCGACGAACGGGAAAAACTGAACGGTGAGATTATCCGTCTTGACGAAAGGCGGCATGCTCTCGAAAAAGAGCAGGATGACACCGAAAAACGGTTGTTCGACGAATATGCGCTGACGAAGCGAGAAGCTGCTGAAATAGCCAAGGAAATCGAAAGCGTTCCGAAGGCGCAGAAACGTTTGAGTGAACTCAAAAGTCTTATAAAATCGCTCGGCAGCGTGAACGTTGCGGCTATCGAAGAATACAAGGAAGTATCATCGCGCTATGAATTTCTTTCTGGGCAGGTAAACGATGTGGAAACATCGCGCAAAGAGCTGCTTAAAATGATAGATGAACTTACAGGTCAGATGGCTGAACGGTTCAAAGACCGCTTCAACGCGATAAACGGTTATTTCAAAGAAACATACACTTCGCTTTTCGGCGGCGGTGCTGCGGAGCTGGTGCTTGAAGACGAAAACGACATATTAAACTGCGGCATAGATATTAAGGCGCAGCCGCCCGGCAAGAACGTAAAGAGTCTGTCGCTGCTCTCTGGCGGAGAGAAAGGGCTTACGGCAATAGCATTGCTTTTTGCTATCCTCAAAGTGCGTCCCGCTCCGTTTTGCATTTTCGACGAAGTCGAAGCTGCGCTTGACGACGTGAACGTTCTTCGATATGCACAGTATGTCAGAATGATGACGGACAAGACGCAGTTTATTCTGATAACGCACAGACGCGGCACAATGGAAGAAGCCGACGTTCTCTACGGCGTTACGATGCAGGAACGCGGCGTTTCAAAACTATTGGAACTCAAAACCGCCGAAATGGTAAGAGAACTGAAACTTGACGAATAAACACAATTACTCGCAGCAGTAAATATTCGCTAATCAAAAAAACATGAAAAGGGTGATATCTTGGGTATTTTCAGCAAGATAAATTTCGGACTTTCGAAAACCAGAAACAAAATGTCGGGTGCTATTGACGATATGCTCGATTCGTTTGATTCTTTTGAGGATGATCTCTATACGGAGCTTGAGGAAATTCTCGTTATGTCCGATGTCGGCGTTCAAACCGCAGTCGAAGTTGTCGAGGAACTCAAAAAGCGCGTCGCATCGGAGAAAATCAAAAAGACGAGCGATGTAAAAAAAGAATTGCAGAACATTATCGCCGATTTGCTTTACGGCGGCGAAGATATGGGACTTGTAACTCTTCCGTCCGTTATTCTCGTTTTGGGCGTCAACGGCGCGGGAAAGACCACAAGCATAGGCAAAATGGCTGCAATGTACAAATCGCAGGGCAAGAAAGTTATACTCGGCGCAGCCGATACCTTCAGAGCGGCGGCGATAGATCAGCTTGATGTATGGGCGCAGCGTGCGGATGTGGACATAATCAAGCACAAAGAGGGTGCCGACCCCGCAGCTGTTGTGTACGATACCATCCAGGCGGGTGTGGCGCGTGATTGCGACATAATAATTTGCGATACGGCGGGCAGACTCCACAACAAGAAAAATCTTATGGATGAGCTTAATAAAATTTACCGTGTTGTCGACAAGGAACTGCCCTACGCCGACCGTGAAATCTTGCTCGTTCTCGATGCGACTACCGGTCAGAACGGTGTAAATCAGGCTCGTGAGTTTATGAATACGGCGGAACTCACCGGTATAATTCTCACAAAACTTGACGGCACCGCACGCGGCGGCGTTGTACTTACCATAAAAAACGAATTAAAGCTGCCGGTTAAATTCATAGGTGTGGGCGAGGGTATCGACGACCTTCAGCCGTTTGACCCCGCTGCTTTTGCGGCAAGTCTGTTTGAAAACGTTCAGGAAAGAAGTGAAAATGATGAGAATTCTCTTGCGGATTTGGTCAATAGTGACGATTATAAGAACTTCACCCCGGCTGAGAGCAATGATGAAAGCATGGAAACTGTCAAGGCTTTCTTTGAGCGAGCTTTCGGAGTTGATGACGAACAAACTGAAAACATATCTGAACTCGAACATGCTGAGGGACAGACGGACACAGTTTTTGCCGAGAAAGCAGCGACGCAAGCTGAAAAAAGCGAACCGCAGCCGAGTGAAATCGACAAAACGGTTGAAGAAACTGAATTCAAAGAAAATGTCGCCGAAGAGGAAGTTGAAAATTACAAAACTGAAGAGCAAAGCACGTTCGGCGAAGAACACAGCGGCGGAGTTGCGCAAGGCGGTATAACAGGCATCGAACAGTTCGCCGAAGTCGAAAAACTGTGTGAAGAAGCGGAAAAACCGACAGAAACGGCGAAAACGGCGGATGTGACGGAAACTGTGGACGCAGCGGAAATGTCGGACGCGGAAGAATCCGCAGATAATGCCGACGGGGATGTTCTTTTCGTTCATCCGTACGCTGCCGTAACTTCTGCATCGGCATCTGCGGCATCGCCCGAAAGCGGCTCTGCACCCAAAAACGTGGATGTTCCCGAAAATGACTTTGTTCCGACGGAAGAAAAAACAGCGGAGCAACTGGATGTCGAAGACGAAAAAACTGAAGGCGGTGAATCGGGCGAAAAGCCGCTGCCGCAGACAGAGGAGCCGGAAAAGAAAAAGAGGAGGGGATTGTTTGGACTATTTGGTCGCCACTCATAATAAAGGAAAACGGGATGAACTCATAAGGATTCTCTCTCCGCTCGGCATTCATGTTTTTTTGCCCGACGAAAAGGGGATAACACTTTCAGAGCCGGAAGAAAATGCGGATTCCTTTGAGGGCAACGCGCTCATAAAGGCGAGAGCAGGCTGCCGCGAATCGGGTATGCCGTGCATCGCTGACGATTCCGGATTGTGCGTTGACGCGCTTGACGGTCGTCCTGGAGTGTTTACTGCTCGTTATCACGGGGAAAGTACGCCGTATCGCGAAAAAATGGCGTTTTTGCTCGATGAAATGAAAAACGTTCCCGAAGAAAAGCGCACAGCGCGTTTTGTATGCGCTGCCGCATGTGTGTTTCCGGACGGCAGGGAAATTGCGGTACGCGGAACGTGCGAGGGCAAAATCGGGTACGCCGCAACAGGCGAAAAGGGGTTCGGGTTCGACCCGGTTTTTGAATACGGCGGCAGAAGTTTCGCCGAACTGACCGATGGTGAAAAGGACGCGGTAAGCCATCGTGGGGATGCGCTGAAAAAACTGTCCGCGGAATTGGCAAAGATAAAGTAACACATCGGAATTATACTACATTACAATGAAAAGGAACGAACCGACACATGGTTCAAAGGTTTTATATGACAAGCAAAGAAAGAGCCGCGCTTCGCGGGCAGGCAAATTCGCTCAATGTTTTATTTCAGGTTGGCAAGGGCGGCATAAGTGAAAATTTAATCGTAGAAACAGACGACGCACTCAAGGCGCGTGAGCTTATAAAGCTGCGCGTACTCACGGAAACATCACCCGTTACCGCGCGTGAAGCTGCCGAGGAAATAGCAGCAAAGACGTCGAGTGAAGTCGTGCAGGTTATCGGCGGTGTAATGGTGCTGTACAGATATAATCCGGAACTGCACAAAAAAGTTGCAGCAAAAAAAACACCGGCAAAAAAAACAGTCGAGAAAAAGAAAATATACAAAGCAAAAAAATCCCCGTTTGAGGACAAAAAAGGCAGAGATAAACGTATCGGCAGCCGTTCTGCCGTGAAGGACAAGCGGTGAAACGCACAGGCATCTTCGGAGGCAGTTTCGATCCCGTTCATTTAGGACATGTAAAGTATGCGAATTTTATATGCGATAGGTTTGCTCTCGACGAGCTTATCGTGATTCCCGCAAAACTGTCACCGTTCAAGCAGGAAAACAGAGTGTCCGACACCGACCGCCTTAATATGTGCCGCCTTGTTTTTACAGAAAAAAGAATGACCGTTTCCGATATCGAGATTAAACGCGGCGGCGTGAGCTACACCGTCGACACCGTAAGAGAGTTGAAAAAGCAGCGTCCGACGGATAAAATATTTCTTTTTGTCGGCGGCGATCAGCTCATGAGTTTTGACCGTTGGTTTTGTTTTAACGAGATACTTACAAATGTTATCCTTGCGGCGGTCAGGCGAGATGAAAGCGTGTCGCTTGAGGAAATGGAAAAATTCGCCGACAACCGTCTGCGTCGTTACGGAGAAGTTGTGATAACGGATTTTGAACCGATTGAAGTCAGTTCTACTGAGATAAGACGGCGGCTTGAAAAAGGACTTTCCGTACACGGGCTTGTACCCGATGCCGCGGAAAAATATATCGAAAACGGAGGACTGTACCGTGGTTTATGACGAAAAAAAGATGGTTGCGGATATCCGCTCCCGTCTTGGGGATCATCGCTATGAACATTCACTGAATGTTGCGGCATCCGCAAAAGCACTTGCGGAGAAGTACGGCGGTGATGCCGATGTCTGCTATGTCGCGGGACTTCTGCATGACGTGCTGAAAGAGCAGCCGCGTGATGAGGCTCTTGAATTTTTTTTCCGAAACGGAATTGTTCTTACAAAGCTTGAAATGAATGCCCCCAAACTCTGGCATGCGATGGCGGGTGCGGAGTATATCAGAGAGAATTATCCTGATCTGCCCGAAGTTGTCGCGAATGCGGTCAGATATCATACAACTGGCAAGGCAAATATGGCTCTTGAGGAAAAAATACTTTTTACCGCCGATTTTATTTCGGCGGACAGGGACTATCCCGGTGTTGATGAAATGCGCCGCCGCGCGGATGATTCGCTCGAAAGCGCAATGCAAGAGGGACTTCGCTTTACCGTGTCGGAGTTGAGCGAGAAATGCGTTCCCATTCATCCCGATACGGTGGACGCATACAACTTTATTCTCTTAAACGAAAGGAACCGAAAAAATGGATAAAAAACTTGAAACAGCGATAAAAGCACTCGATTCGAAAAAGGCGATAGATACGGAAGTAAAAAAGGTTTCGGAAGTCACCGTTATTGCCGACTATTTCGTTATTGCGAGCGGCACTTCAAACACACACGTAAGAGCTCTCGCGGATGAGGTCGAGTTTAAGATGAAAGAGGCGGGGTACGAACCGCGCAAAATCGAGGGCATTTCCACCGGATGGATACTGCTTGACTACTATGATATAATTGTTCATGTGTTTCTGCCCGCCGACAGAGAACATTATAATCTCGAAAAACTCTGGATTGATGCCGAAACGGTTGATATCGGCGGTATAATTGAAAAGGCTTGACGCGGACTGTAACATGTTCGCCCGTTCGGCGTATAATAGAGAGAAAAACATTCAGTTGTGAGGTGACCGTGTTATGACGGCAGAGATAGACGGCATTGCCGTTTCTTACTCTTCGTGGGGAGAAAAAAAAGACAGCGGAATAGTGATGCTTCACGGTTGGGGCGCGAACAAAGAGCTTTTTGCGCAGTCGGCGGCGGTTTGCGCCGAAAAATATTACGTCATTGCGCCCGATATGCCCGGTTTCGGCTGCACGCCCGAACCGCCCGCTCCGTGGTGTGTTGACGATTACACCGATTTCGTTATCAGGTTCATTGCGTATCTCGGTCTTAAAAGCGTCATTCTTCTCGGGCACTCATTCGGCGGCAGAGTGATAATAAAAGCCGCGTCTTCGCGTGAGCTTCCGTTTGAGATTGAACGCATAATTCTCGTTGATTCGGCGGGAATACGTCCCGAAAAATCGGATTCGCAAAAGAAAAAGGAAAGTATTGTCAAGTTCGGTAAAAAGCTCGTTTCAGCTTCGCCGAAGCTCTTGAACAGGCTGCAAAGCATGACCGGTTCCGCCGATTACCGCGCAGCGTCGCCGCTTATGCGTCAGGTTCTTGTCAACGTTGTAAATGAAGATCTTACCGATCTTTTACCGAAGATAAAACAGGAAACGCTCCTTGTTTGGGGAACTCTCGATACCGCCACGCCGATATCCGACGCCGAAAAAATGGAAAAACTCATTCCGAATGCCGGTCTTGCCCGCATCGAGGGCGCGGGGCACTTTTCGTTCCTTGAAAACGCCCCTCTCTACAATGCCATTCTCTCATCATATCTTAAGCTTTAAGCGGAGGTAGAATATGCTGTCACCTGTTTTGCAGCTTCTTTACGGCGCATCGGTAATTGCGTCGATTTATTGCATTTTTAAAAGTCTTATTTATAATATGCATATGTTCCAGTTGGAGGGATACCGTTTCTCGTCCTTTACGGGATGGTTTTTTAAGCATATAAAGCATTACATCCCCGAATCGGCAACATTTGCACTGTCGTTTACTTCGTTTGTCGGCGACGAAAAAATATTTACGCTGTGCGCCGCGTTGCTGTTTGTTTCCCTGTTTTTTGTTGTCATAAACAACAGAGGACGCGAGGAAAAAAAGCCTCTTGTTTACACTCCGCGAGTAAAGCGCATGTACGTTACGGCGATTGTTCTCATTTGCGCCGTTTTCGGTGCATCCGTGTATTTTCTCACGACGGACGCGCAAAAACACTTTGCTTTTATGTGCGTAGGTCTTGTGAACGCGCTCGTTCCGCTGTGGATAGTGTTTGCCAATCTTATCAACAGTCCGATAGAAAAGGGAATCAACCGCCATTACACAAACGACGCGAAGCGTATGCTTGCCGCTTGTCCCGATTTGCAGACTATAGGCATCACCGGTTCATACGGTAAAACGAGTGTAAAGTTTTACCTTTATACGATACTGCGTGCGTGGACTGATACTCTGGTTACCCCTGCGAGTTTTAATACGCCTATGGGCATTGTAAAAACGGTGCGCGGACAGCTTTCCGCCGTTCATAAAATTTTTCTGTGCGAAATGGGCGCGAAGTGGGTCGGCGACATAAAAGAACTTTGCGATATCGTTCACCCGAAACACGGAATAATTACCGCGTTGGGCGAACAGCATCTTGAATCTTTCGGTTCGCAGGAGAATATTATAAAGACGAAATACGAGCTTGCCGATGCGCTTCCGCCCGACGGTAGACTTTATGTGAACTGGGACAATGACCTGATAAGGCAAAATCCCCCGAAACACAAATTTATAAAATACGGTATGCGCGAGGACTGTGACTATCGCGTGTTCAATATCGTTTCTCATCTGAAAGGCACTGGTTTTTCGGTGAAAGCACCGGACGGCAGTATTACCGATTTTGAAACAAAGCTGCTCGGCGAACACAATATTGTAAATATTACCGGCGCGATAGCGGCTGCAAACGGATTCGGCATGCCCATGGAAAAGATGTGCCTTTATGTGCGCCGTATCGAGGCGGTTGAGCACCGCATGCAGATAATTGACAAAGGTGCGGTAACTATTATCGACGACGCGTTTAATTCCAATCCGGCAGGCTGCCGTGCTGCGCTTCATACACTGAAAAGTATGGACGGCTTGCGCGTTCTCGTTACTCCCGGCATGGTGGAGCTTGGCGCAAAAGAAGACGAGCTGAACGAAGATTTCGGAAAAACCGCCGCAGATTGCTGCGACGAGATAGTGCTTATCGGTGAAAAACAGACAGCAGCAATAGCTCGCGGTGTCATAAACGCCGGATTTGACGAAAAACACCTTCATGTTTTCGACTCGTTCAAGGACGGCATGGCTTTTGTTTACGGAATCCGCACCGAGCGCAAAAAACTCGTTCTGCTCGAAAATGACCTGCCCGACAACTACTGATAGGAGGATAAGAAAATGAGGATAAAGCTTTGCGTTCTGTTCGGCGGCAAAAGCGTCGAACATGAGGTCAGCATCATTTCGGCACTCCAGGCAATTGCGTCGCTCGATCAGACAAAGTACGATATCGTTCCCGTTTATATAACGAAGAACAGTGAATTTTACACGTCGTTTGAGTGTTCCTGCATTGAGGAATACAAAAATATTCCCGCGCTTCTCAAAAAAAGCACGCGCTGCGTGCTGATGAATATCGACGGACGCGTCAAGTTGATGAGATTCCCGTTTAAGAAGTTCTGCAATAATGTTATTTCCGATGTCGACGTGGCGTTTCCCATCGTTCACGGCACGAACGTCGAAGATGGCACGCTTCAGGGTTATCTTAAAACGCTTGGCGTTCCGTTTGTCGGCTGTGATGTCATGTCTTCAGCCGTTGGCATGGATAAATACGTCATGAAGACAGTACTCAAGGACAACGATGTTCCCGTGCTTGACTGTCTTCGTTTCATCGTTTCCGATTTTGCCGAACCAGAAAAAATAATCGCAAAGACAAAAGATAAAATAGGCTTTCCGGTTATCGTAAAACCCGTAAATCTCGGTTCGTCGGTAGGTATTTCCGTGGCGC
The DNA here is from genome assembly GCA_963657065.1 of bacterium. Lineage (GTDB taxonomy): Bacteria > Bacillota > Clostridia > Oscillospirales > Acutalibacteraceae > RUG806. The sequence continues at coordinate 3,862 of CAVKLD010000008.1, read as the reverse complement.
ACGATGAGGACGGCTTGAGAAAATCGCTCGATGACGCGTTCAAATTTGCCACTGTCGTGCTTGTCGAACGCGCAATAACCGACCTTACCGAAATAAATTGTTCGGTATGCGGCGACGTCGACGAGGCTTTTGCAAGCGAATGCGAGCAGCCTGCAAAAAGCGATGAGATTTTGAGCTACGAAAACAAATATTTGCAGGGCGGCGGTTCGAAAAAGGCGGGCGCGAAAACCGGCGGTGCAAAAAGCGGTTCGACAAAGGGCGGCATGGCAAGCCTTGCGCGAAAAATTCCCGCGGACATTTCACCGGAACGACGTGATGAAATACGCTCCATGGCAGTCAAAGCGTTTAAGGTGCTTGGCTGTAACGGCGTGTCAAGAATCGACTTTATGATAGACGGTGAAACTGACAAAGTCTATCTTAATGAAATAAATACGATTCCCGGTTCGCTTTCGTTTTACCTCTGGGAGCCTGTTGGAGTGTCCTATGCAAAATTGCTTGACACAATGATTGAGCTTGCGCTTAAGCGTAAAAGAGAAGAGGATGCAATAGTTTTTTCGTTTGACACAAACATCCTTGCGGGTAACTTTTCTTTCGGTTCATCTCAAAAGGGCGGCAAACTCGGCGGAAAATTCGGTTCAAAAAGATAAATTTTAAGATGTTCGGTACGCCAAAGCCGGCGCGCCGAACACAAAAAAACTAAAACAGACAGGAACAGCATATGGCAAGATTTTGTACACTATGTTCATCATCGTCGGGTAACTCGACGTACATAGGCACTTCATCGGAAGGAATTTTGATAGATGCCGGCACAAATTGCAAACAGTTATGTCTTTCGCTCGACAGGGCAGGTTTGTCACCTGAGAGTATAAAAGCTATTTTCGTGACGCATGAACATACAGACCACACTGGCGCGATAAGAGTTTTTGCGACAAAATATCGGATTCCCGTGTTCGCTTCCGGCGGCACACTGTCTGCACTTATGTCGGGCGGGGTGCTTAACGGTAAGTTTAGGCATGAGATAATTACGGAAAAAGGCGTTGCCGTCGGCGATATGTTTGTTTCGCGATTTCCCACCTCGCATGATGCAAAGGAGAGCTGCGGTTTTCGAGTGGAACTGCCCGACAGGACAATTGGCGTTGCAACGGACACGGGCATCTTGACGGAAGATATTTTTAATGGCATAAAGGGGTGCGACCTTGTGCTCATCGAATCGAATTACGACCCCGATATGCTTAATTTCGGACCGTATCCCGAACCGCTGAAAATGCGTATCCGTTCCGAAACGGGACATCTTTCGAATGAGGACTGTGCCGAAACTGTCGTGAGATTGCTTGAAAGCGGCGTGACGCATTTTGTGCTCGGTCATTTGAGCCGCGAAAACAATAACCCCGATCTCGCTTACAAGTGTACGCATTCGTACCTGAAACGCGTCGGAGCTGTTGACGGCGTCGACTTTGAGCTTTCCGTTGCCGAACCGTCAAACACCGGACATTTTATCGTTTTTTGAAAGGATACATAAAAATGCGTGCAGTGACAGTTATCTGTGTCGGCAAGCTCAAAGATGCTTTTTTTGACAGTGCGTCGGCTGAATACCTGAAGCGTCTTAAACCTTACGCCGACGTAAAAACCGTCGAAATCAAGCAGTCGCCCCTTTCGGATTCTCCCTCTCAGGCGGAAATTAACAGAGCACTCGAAAACGAAGGCATCGAAATAATAAAAAAAATCCCGTCCGGGAGTACCGTAATCGCAATGTGCATTGAGGGCAAACAGTTCTCGTCAGAGGATTTTTCACGTATCTTTACGGATTCCGCGCTGTCCGGGCGCGGCGATATTACGTTTATAATAGGCGGTTCGTGCGGACTTGCCGACAGTGTAAAGCGCGTTGCGGATATAAAAATGTCCATGTCAAAAATGACATTTCCTCACCGTCTTGCACGCATAATGCTCCTCGAACAGATATACAGGGCATTTAAGATTGCGGCAGGCGAGAAGTATCATAAATAAAAAAAGCGTATCGGCGCGGTGAATCAAACCGTATCCGATACGCTGTTTTTTTTGGTGTGCTCGGCATGCGTAATAACTTGGTGGTGAAAGTCCACTACAGACTTGGCAGTAGGAACTGTTAGCCGAAGACAAGGGCGTCCGTCGTGAGGCGGAGTCTGAAAGAAGTCGGATGTGGGGACTTACAATAGTCCCTGCGGGCAAAGCCTCGGTCTGACGAACAGAAACTACATATAAGGCATTTTGAAATGGACGAGTTTGCCAAACAAAACAAAGTCCGATACTGCCCGAGTTTCAAGGTGTAAATGTAGCAGATATATGAGGCGAAAGTGATTACGCTTACCCGAGGAGGTCTTGCAGGCAGAGAAATCTGTAGTAACAACGAACTGCAAGAAGTCAGCAGAGGTCATAGTACCGAGAGAAAAAAATCTTTCGGAAAGGACCGAACAATCATAAGTTCCAAGTAAGCGACTAAAGGAGGTCGGTATGATGAAAACAGAATACGCCGGAAAAGGCGGCTGTCTGCAAAGGGATAGTGTGGAACACAAAGAGTATGCAGAAGCGTACAGTACCGAAAGTCGAAAGGTTGACCGAAAGGACGGTGCAGACTTGCTTGAAAAGGTACTTGACAGAGAAAATCTGAACAGAGCCTATAAGCGAGTGAAAGCCAATAAGGGAGCAAGCGGAGTTGACGGAATGACGGTTAACGAAGCACTGCCTTGGCTTAAAGAACACAGGGAAGAATTACTTGACCTGATACGGAACGGCAAATACAAGCCGTCCCCCGTAAGAAGAGTAGAAATTCCCAAGGATAACGGCGGAGTAAGAAAGTTGGGAATACCAACGGTAATAGACCGCATTATCCAACAAGCAATAGCACAAGTGCTAATACCAATTTATGAGCCAAAGTTTTCAGACGGAAGCTACGGCTACAGACCGCACAGAAGTGCAAAGGACGCCATACTAAAAGTGAAAGAGTATGCGGATGAGGGATACAAATATGCGGTATGCCTTGATTTATCCAAATACTTTGACACACTCAACCACGAATTGCTTATGAATATGCTTCGAGAAGATATTAAGGATAAGAGGCTGATAGACCTCATCAAGAAATATCTTAAAAGCGGAGTAATGGAGAACGGCATAGTAATGAAAACAAAAGAGGGTTCACCGCAAGGGGGAAATCTCTCACCGTTACTTGCCAATATCTATCTTGATAAATTCGATAAGGAGTTTGAGAGCAGAGGAGTAAAGGTAATCCGATATGCAGATGATATATTGCTGTTAGCAAAGAGTATCCGTGCGGCAGAAAGATTACTCGGAACAAGTACGGCATACCTTGAGAAGAAATTAAAGCTCAAGGTAAATACCGAAAAGAGCCGAGCGGTCAGCGTATATTCAATACGAAATTTCGGTTTCTCGGCTTTGCGTTGGGAAGGAACGGAAAGGGTACATATATCCGAGTTCACGCAAAGTCGAAGAAGAAAGCCAAAGACAAACTGCGAAAACTAACTTCCCGTAGTCAGGGCAGGAAACTCGATACCGTGTTATACAACATAAAGGTATTTATGAGAGGTTGGCTGAATTACTACGCTGTAGCGGAAATCGGAAGTCTGATGAAAGATTGGAACGGGTGGCTGCGCCGAAGAATACGAATGTATATCTGGAAGCAGTGGAAGAAGCCGAAAACGAGGGTGACAAACCTAAAGAAGTTGGGTATGCCCGATTGGCAGGCTTACCGAAACGGAAACACCCGCAAAGGATATTGGACTATTGCAGGAAGTGGTATATTGACACATACCATAACAAACGAAAGACTTGCACGCAGGGGATATTATGATATATCCGAAGCGTACAAGTC
>CAVKLD010000007.1:0-44859 GCA_963657065.1 bacterium | reverse complement strand
TTTGCCTTGCCTGAACAAAAATCAGCTCAGGCAAAACTGCTTTGCACCCGACAGCAGTTAATTTTCGAGTAATTTTCGTTTTTTGAGGCGAAGGCTTGCTGACGCAAGTCAAGACGAAAAGGGCGAAAAGCGCCGAAAAGGGACGCTGACGGGCGGCATGGGTTCGACTCCCGTCAGCTTAAGCACGGCTTGGGCGTTTGCCGCACGGTTCGGCTTATTGCACCACAGTGGGAAAAACGGGCAGACCGACAAGAATCAATACGAATAAATTCGGTTATCTCCGTATATTCCGACACTTTTTTCGGAGGACAGATACTATGAAAAAAACAGTAAAAACAGTCGTTCTTTGTTGTGCCGCGCTGCTTGCTCTCTCTTGCATGCTGCTTTTTGCGGGTTGCGGAAAAAGTGAAGCGGTGAAGGCCGCTGAGGACCTTATCAACGAGATCGGCGACGTGAGTCTTGACAGTGCCGACGCTATCCAATCCGCGAAAGAAGCGGTTGCAAAACTCAGCGACGAAGAAAGAGAAAAAGTCGGAAATTCCAAAAAACTCACGAAAGCGGAAGAAATTTACAACAACATCAAAGCCGTGAGCGATGATATCGAGGCCGTTGTCAAGTCGGCGGATGTGTCTTTCTCCGACGACAGCTTCAAAGTAAGCGAAAACCTCGACAAAATAGAGGATATAAAGGCGCGTTACAACGACCTGAAAAAGTTCCAACAGGAAAGTATAAAAGATTTTGACAAGCTCGATTCCTCCGCGGAAAAGCTCACCGGTTACGTCGAGAACGCGAAAAAGGCTGCGGTGCAGTACGTAAAGGCGTTTTTACAGTCGGAAAAGGGCAGCGGCGCAACCGTTACCGCCGTTTACTGCATTAAACAGATAAGAAACGAAACGGACGAATATCATTTCGTCGCGCTTACATATAAGGACGCGGACGGCAACGAACACGACGTGTACTCGGGCGCAAGATTTACGCAGGATGTAAGCATCGACGCGATACGTTCGCATGAAGATATTTTCTTTGCCGACAGTCCCGTGAGCGAAACGGGCAACGCAAAGACAAACGGCAATGTTACGCTCAATGCGGAGGAAATAGTTGCCGCCGCGAGTGCGAAGTAAATTGCGGAGGTCTTGATATGGGTGTAAAAGTTATAGCGCACAGGGGTTCAAACAAAAAAGCTCCGCAGAATACTCTCCCCGCGTTCCGGCAGGCGGTCGCGGAAAAAACGGACGGGTTCGAAACGGATGTCCACCTGACGAAAGACAAACAGCTCGTTATCTGCCACAACTACACTATAGACGGCACGTCGGACGGCACGGGGAGCATAACGTCCTATACGCTCGGCGAACTGAAAAAATTTGACTTCGGCTCGTACTTCGGCAACGATTTTGCCGGTACTCCCCTGCCGACGCTCGATGAATTTCTCGACCTTGTTAAAGAATCCGACATTGAGATTGTCAACATCGAGCTCAAAAGCCAGAAAAACAGAAGCACCGAGATAGTCAACCGTACGCTTGACGAAGTGAAAAGATACGGACTGCTCGACAGGGTGATTATTTCGAGCTTCGATCCGCGCATTCTCAGAGCCGTTAAAGAGGAAGAACCGATGTGCAAAACGGCGTTTCTCTATCCCACGAACGACCCGCATGTGTGCCGTTTCGTGGTGATTCCGTTCTTCCTTGCAAAAGCGGTAAAAGCGGATATTCTCCACCCGGTGTACACTTTTGTTTCATTGCCTTTCGTGAAAATCGCGCACAAACTCGGCTTCAAAGTCAACGTCTGGACGGTCAACGAACCCTCGGCGGTGCGTTACCTCGTTGCGTGCGGCGTGGACGGAATAATTACGGATTGCCCCGGCAGAACGCGTGAGATAATCGATGTGTGCGAGGGCAGAAAAAAGAAGGACGAACTTGAGAAACTGCCGGGCAGCGGGATTTGCGTTTGAGTCCGTTCTCCGTCGGCTTCACTCAAACTTTAAAACGGTTGCAGTGCGGTTTTTTCCGTCGCTGCCGTTTTGTTTTTCTTGCGGCGAAGGATAATGACGCAGGATGTTCGCAATCGCCGTTTGACGCAGTGCCGCAGGGTATGAAATTTACGGAGGCTGCAACCCAAGTGGTGTAAATACTGCTTTTTGCGGTGTGCAGTATGCACAAAAAAAATCGGCGAAATACATAAAACATTAAAAATACACTTGAATTTACCGCAGAGCGGTTATACAATGAAACATTATAGCCGAATGCCGATATTCCGGATTTTTAAGCGGAATTACATTTGCTTCATGACGGAAAAACGCGCTTCGGCCCGAATCAATTCTGCAAGAGGTGTGAGCTTTATGAACATAGGTGAATTTTTGAATTCAAACCCGGAAGTCATATATGTGCTGAGGATTATTCTCGCCGGCGTGTGCGGCGGGATAATCGGCGTTGAACGTACGCTGCGCCAGAAAGACGCCGGATTTCGAACACATATTATAGTTGCCGTCGGGGCGGCGATTCAGATAATCGTATCCAAATACGGCTTTTACGATGCGCTTGTAAACGAGCTTGTCAAGGTTGACGTGTCACGCGTCGCGTCGCAGATAGTAACGGGATTTTCGTTCCTCGGCGCGGGCATGATATTCGTAAAGGGCGTCAATATCAAGGGACTTACCACCGCTGCGGGTATCCTCGTTACGGCTGCGGTCGGCATGGCGATAGGTGCGGGAATGTATACCGTCGGCATCGCGTCAGTGATTCTGCTCCTGCTTGTGCAGATAGTTTTCCATAAGTTCCTTATCGGCTTCGACAAGGTGCTTGTGAACGATACGATGATACCGTGCTTTATTCAGCTTGAAAACACGCCGGATGCCGTCGTGAAAATGAAAAAATTCTTCGAAGAACGCGGTGTGCATATCGCTGATTCGTCGGTCAGCACCGAGGAAAACAACACGCTGCTTACCGTTCACCTCAATATCATGCTCGGCAAGAACGCCGACGCGGACGAGATAATGAGCAGCCTTCTGAATCAGAACGGTGTAAAACAGGCGTTTGCGTTGTAATTTGAAATATCCTCGTCAAAAAAAACGGAAGATTTTCCAAAACACGGCGAATCGACGCAGTCGGACGCGAAAAATTGTGTGACTGTTTCAATTTTGTCATCAATATTCGTTATTTGTTATTGATTTTGTGCAAAAAATGTTGTAGAATAAAATCGACGGGCGGTATAGTTCGGAATGTACCGTCCGTTTTTTCTGCAAACGAACGCCTTTGCCAAATGAACGTCTTCGGTTTTCGATTGCCGACTGCGAAATCGTTTGATGCGGCGGCGCGTTTGACCCCGTATCGCGGACGAATGTATGCAATCTGATATTTTTACATATTGAATGTGCATATTTTGATAAAAAGGAGTGAACCGTATGGCAAATTTACTTGAGTACAAGTGTCCGAATTGTGGCGGATTTATAAAATTCGACGCGGCGACCCAGACTTTTAAGTGCGATTTCTGCGATTCCGTTTTCACCAAGGAGCAGCTTGCCGCGCAGACGGAAGATGCACAGAAAAAAGCGCAGAACGAGAAAAGTCCCGATGTGAGCGCGGAAGAAGCGGCGCAGTACGGCTGGACAGCCGAAACAAACGGCACGCTCGGCGAAATGAGCGTCTATTCGTGCCAATCCTGCGGGGCGCAGATTACCACCGATGTCAATACCGCGGCGAGCAAGTGTCCCTACTGCGATTCGCCGATAATAATGACCGGCAAGGTGTCCGGCATGAACAAGCCGAATTGCATCATACCGTTCAAACTTGACGGAAAACAGGCGGGTGAAGCTCTGAAAAATTTCTGCAAAGGAAAAATATTTCTCCCGTCAAATTTCATCAACTCACACAAGATAAGCGAAATAAAAGGCGTTTATGTCCCGTTCTGGCTGTTTGAATCCGACGTCAACGCGCATATCGAATATGAAGCCACCAAAGTACGGACATGGAGCGACAGCGACTATAACTATACCGAAACGAGCTACTTCAATGTTACTCGCGGCGGTACTATCGGCTATTCCGACATCCCCGTCGACGCGTCAAAGACCATGCCGGACGACTACATGGACGGCATCGAGCCCTTCGACTACAAAGAGATGAAGGACTTTGAACCCGCGTTTTTGTCGGGATTTATGGCGGACAAATATGACGTCGAAAGCGAAGAAGCTTTCCCGCGTGCGGAAACGCGCATCAAAAATTCCACCGAGGAATCGTTTTCGCGTACCGTTAAGGGTTACGACAGCGTGTCTGCGCGCATGTCGGTCATAAAGCCGTACAACAGCAAATACAAATACGCCATGCTCCCGGTGTGGCTGCTCAACACTACATACGGCGGAAAAAAATATCTTTACGCCGTAAACGGTCAGACCGGGCGCGTTTCGGGCACATTGCCCGTCGATAAGAAGAAAATCGGACTCATGTTTGCCGGAATAACGGCGGCGGTAACCGCACTGCTGCAGTTTTTCATACTCAGATTTTAAAGGGGGCAAAATCATGAAACGTATAATTTCTTTACTTTTTGCGCTTGTCCTTGTTTTTGCCATGGCTGCGCCCGCGTTTGCCGTCGAAGCTACCGACAACACGGAGGTTCAGAGCTTAATTGATGACGCAGCGGCGGAACTCGACAATATTTTGAACGAGTTTGACGAGGAAATAGAAAATGCGAAAGACGGCATTTTGTCGGATTACGCTTACACTTCCGACCCGACCGGTGCCGAAGACGGCAGCGTGATTGAGTTTACCCGTGAAAATTATGTTGTTGACGCTGCGGATCTCTTTACGGACAGCGAGGAAGAAACGCTGTTCGGGATGATTTCCGATATTCGCAGCGCATATAAATTCGATGCTGTCATTCTGACCACGCGTTCCATCGGCGATAAAGAGCCTGTCGAGTATACGGACGATTATTTCGACTACAACGGCTACGGTTACGGCAGCGGTCGCGACGGCGTTATGATGATGCTGTGCATTCCCGAAGACGGCGGCACGCGCAACGTGCACATCTCCGGCAGGGGATTGGGCGCGAGCGTATTTGACAGCAGCACGCTTGATTTCGACAACGGACCGATTTTCAGTGAGCTTAAACCGCTTTTGTCGGATGGCGCATATTATGACGCCGAGGTCAAGTTCCTTGAGCTTGCCGATAAATATCTGGGTTGGTATTACGACGGGGACGGCGATGACAATTACGACGGCGGCGATGTCAGCGTTTATACTCCGGTGATGATAATAAAGCGCGAGGCTTTCGCGGTTGCGATAGGTATGGCGGTGGCATTTTTCGTTGTTACCGCGCTTAAACGCAAGATGAAGACGAATCGCATTAAAACCACTGCCGCAAATTACGAAAAACCCGGCAGCATGAATGTAACGGAATCGAATGAATATTTTGTAAGAAAACAGGTCACGCGCACCGCAATTCCCAAGCGCGACGAACACGATTCGGCCGGCGGAGATCACACCGGTTCGTCGGGCGCTTCGCATTCGGGCGGCGGCGGCAGCTTCTGATTCGGTTTTCTCCGATGTTATGCGGACTCTTTTCGACAATTTGACGTAATCTGTTCGGACTGCGGATACGTTTTTCCCGAATTGTGTCGTGATTTTGTTATAAGTATGGTGGCAATTTAAATTTTTCGAATACTTTGTTCAGGCGGTTGTATTTTAGCCGCCGGTGTGCTATTATGATAGTGCATAATAATGCGAGAATATCTACGGAGGTGAAAAAAATGGGAAATCTCAGCGTTAACAATCCCGATGCAAACGGCATTCTTGAAATAATCAAGCAGTTCTTTGCAGCCATTACGGCTATTCTTAAGGCTCTCGGTATCATCAAGGATGATACTGACGATTCCTCGGGTGAGTCCGACTCACAGGCGTAATATCCGCGCGCTTTTAGCGGAACAAAAATTATAGCATGCTAAAAAAATAACGGCGTTGAGCCGTTATTTTTTCGCCGTGCCGCTTTCCGCCGTGCGCTTTCCGCCGAACGATTGACGGACGTTTCGCGGAGATCCGCCGAAGTGTTTCAAAAGCATTTTGCAAGCATTTCAAAAGCCTTTCGTATGCGTCACGCGTAAAAAGTGCAAATCGGCGTTCAAAAAGTGTTCATAATTTCTTTGGTTGTGCGAACTGCAAGTAAAAGCGCGAAAAATCGTAAAATGTTTTGGTAAAAACCATTTAAAGATTATATAAATATGAATAAAATGTAAACTTTTGGACCTGCCGACTCTTTGTTCAAAATAACTGTTGTGCTTTATTTTTTTATGTGATATCATAAAACTGAACTTATTGTATCAAAGTCAAAGGGGGTGCCTTTAATGAATAACGAAAAAACTACCGATTCCGCCGTTGTTGATTTCTCTATGGATACGCTTGCGGATTTCTTCGAAAAGATTTTTGCCACTCTTAAAAAGATATTTGCGTGGCTCGGTATTCTTATTCTTCCCGACGGTGACGAAAAGAACGATTACACCGTAGGCTGATTTTCTCCGTTCGGATGATGTTCTGACGCAAAAAGTAATTTATAAGAGGTGCTTATTATGAAAATAGATTTTTCATGGAGTCTTGATGAGTGGAAGAGCGTTTTCAAGCAGCTGCTTGCCCTCATTTCAAATTTCTTCGCCGCTCTCGGATTTAAACTTTTCCCCGACAGCCCCGATTACAACCCCAACTGGGATGAGCTTCTTTCCACGACGGAGAGTGCTACCGACAACGCCGCTCCGACGGCGTGATTAAAAATCAACGCGCAAGGGGGGGGATAACGATGAACGACGCTTTTCAGGCAATATTGGAATTTTTTATCGACTTGTTCAGTGCGCTTTCAAAATTCCTCGGGTTCGATTTTGACATCGGCGGCTTGACGACCGCTACCGGTGAGGCTTCCGACGAATCCGCAGAAAGTTCAAGCGGCGAATAATAACGGCGCAAGCCGTCGCTGCTATGGTCGGATAGTGCGCACGAATGCGCGGTGCGCCCACAAGCTGACGGGCGGGACGGGTTCAATTCCCGTCGGTTTGAATAAGAAAAAGGAGGAAAACACATGCCCAGCTTTGATTTTACGTCATTGCTTTCATTTCTCATGTCACTTTTTGAGGCTCTTAAAAAACTCGCGGAAAAACTCGGCTTTAAGTTCGGTGAGGATGAAAGCTCAACCGGTGATGAAGCCGATTCTTCGACAGATTCTTCCGCAACCGAATAATTTGTGTTTTTTTGCTTGATGCAAAAAAAGAAAAACCGGCGTTTGTTCGTCGGTTTTCTTTTTTTAGCGTATGTTTCAAAACATTCTGAAAGTTGACGCCGGCGGGCGGCAGGAGGTCGATTTACGTCGGCTCATTGTCCGGTGAAATCCCTGTCCACCGAAACAACCGCGCACAGCGACGAATCTCTTTCCGACAGCTTGACGGCGATTTGTTTTTGCAGCTGTGCGTCGGTCATTTTATAGGAAAACGAAACGACCACGTCAAAAATCAGATTGGTATGCGTCGTGCCGCTCACGACTCTGAAATCGTGCATTTTTATGTCGGGTGAAATTTCCTCGACAACTTCGTTTGCCATCACGCGCAAGCGGTTCACCTCGTCGTTGTCGGTTTGTATCGGATCCATATGTATCACGGCATGGCATCCGAGCTCTTCCGACAGGCGGCGTTCGAGGATATCTATTTCGTCGTGCATCTCAAGAAGATCGCCCGTCGACGGCACTTCCGCGTGGAGAGATACCATGCGCCTGCCGGGACCGTAGTCATGAACTATCAGGTCATGCATTCCCAGAACGCATTTACCCGACAGGACGATATCCGAAATTTTGTCGACAAATTCTTTTTCGGGCGCTTTCCCGAGGAGCGGGTCAACCGTTTCATAGACGGATTTCAGTCCCGCGTAGAGGATAAACAGCGACACTGCCGCGCCGCAGTACGCATCCGTGTTGAAGTCGGTGAAATGCGTCACCGCGCTCGATGCAAGAACGACGGCGGTCGATACCGCATCCGATAAGCTGTCCGACGCCGTTGCGAGCATTGCGGGCGAAGCATATTTTTTACCGTACGAGCGGTTGTAGGCGAACATGTAGAGCTTCACGAGAATTGACACGCCGAGCGAAACGAACACGGCGGTGTTTATTTCCGGAATTTCGGGCGCGAATATCTTTTTCACGGAACTTATGCCCAGCTCCGCGCCCATTACGGTTATCAGCACCGACACCGCAAGTCCCGACAGATATTCCATTCTTCCGTGACCGAACGGGTGCCCCGGGTCGGGTTTTTTCGCCGCGAGTTTAAATCCGAGTATCGTTATGACGGACGACCCCGAATCGGACAGGTTGTTGAACGCGTCCGCCGTTACGGACAGCGAACCGCTTATTTTACCTACGGCAAATTTGACGGCAAAAAGCACGATATTCAAAAAAACGCCGAGTGCGGAACAAAGAAGGCCGTATCCCCGACGTTTTTCATCGTCCGTTTTCGCCTTTTTCAGAAAAATGTGCGAAAGCAGCTTTATCAATTGTTGTTCATCTCCGTGTCAGTTGTTGTAGCCGTTCGGATTGTGATTTTGCCAGTTCCACGAGTCGCGGCATGCATCGGTCGCGTCCTTTTCGGCTTTCCAGCCGAGAACCTTTTCGGCTTTTGAAACATCGGCGTACGATGTCGCGATGTCGCCGGCTCTGCGCGGTTTCACCGTGTACGGAATTTTTACGCCCGTGGCTTTTTCAAAAGCGTGAATGAGTTCGAAAACGCTTACGCCGTTGCCCGTGCCGAGGTTGTATATTTCTGTTCCTTTGACGGTGAGTGCGCGGTTGAGAGCCGCAATGTGCCCCTTCGCGAGGTCAACCACGTGAATATAATCTCTCACTCCCGTGCCGTCCGGTGTGGGGTAGTCGTCGCCGAAGACGCCGAGTTCCTTGAGTTTCCCGACTGCCACCTGCGCGATGTACGGCATGAGGTTGTTGGGAATCCCGTTCGGAGCTTCGCCGATAAGACCGCTCTCGTGTGCGCCGATAGGGTTAAAATAACGCAGAATGCTTACGCTCCAGCCGCCGTCGGCTTTGCTTACGTCTTTGAGTATCTGTTCGATGAAAAGTTTCGTTGTTCCGTAGGGGTTCGTCGTTCCGCCTGTTTCCATTTCTTCGTTGAACGGCGCACTGTTTTTGCTGCCGTATACGGTTGCGGATGAGCTGAACACTATCGTTTTTACGCCGTGCGCCTTCATCACTTTGAGCAGCGACAGCGTACCGCCGATGTTGTTGTCGTAGTAAATGAGCGGCTTTACGCACGATTCACCTACCGCCTTGAGCCCCGCGAAGTGGATGACCGCATCTATCGAATATTTCCCGAACACCGCATCGAGCGACTTTTCATCGCAGATGTCGCATTCCTCAAGCGGGAAATCCTTTCCCGTTATTTTACGCACTCTGCCGCATGCTTCCGGCGATGAGTTGACGAAATTGTCAACGACAACTATTTTCTGCCCGGCGTTAAGCAGTTCGACGCAGGTGTGCGAGCCTATGTATCCCGCACCGCCCGTAACCAGAATAGCCATATATTATTCCTCCGTACTGTTGATAAAAATATATAAAACAGACATTGCCGTGTTTTGCGAGTATGATAATTTTGTATTCTCCGGATATCCGGCGTCTTTAAGATATGCGTTGATGCCGCCGTCCGTGAAAAGCTCCGTCACGGCGAGATTCATTGCGTCCGTGTCGGCGTACTTTATTTCGGCGAAGTTATCGCCGTTAAATGCGTTGCGCAGCGCTTTCGCCAAAACTGCCGAATCGTTGTTTCCGTCGCATACCAGACCTTTTTTGTTGTAGTACTCTCCCAGGGTCGAGTTGCACTCGACGTTTTTCGGGAGTGTGAAACCGCTGTGCGTGCTGCTGATGGCTTCGCTTGTCACGTTAAACCAGCTGTGCAGCGGCGACTGCGTTTCGGCTCCGACGGGATCGTCCCACGTAGGGTCGAGATGATACCATTTGCCGTCCGCCTTTACACACAGCCACATGTGCGATTCCGTTCTGCCGTCTTTCCCCGCGCTGCCCGACACCGCCGCGCACTTTATGCCGGCTCTGTCAAGCAGCAGCTTCATCGCCATCGAGTAACCGCTGCATGCGCTGTGTCCCGCCACGAGTGCGTCATAGGCGGTCGACATCGGCTTTTCTCCGTCGTACGTGCACCCTTTTATCAGCTCGTCGTGCAGAAAGACTTCTTTGGCAAAATCACCTCTGAACTGCTTTGCCTCTCCCGTGAGAAATGCCGCACGGGTGATTAGCTCATCCGTTTTCTGCGAACACGTTTCCGCCGAGAACGCATAATTGGGGCGAATAAATTTTTTGTTCCCGAAAGTCACAAGTTTATACGAATTCTTCAGACACAATAAGTGCGGGTTGTCGTATTTCAGCGCGGAAAACACGCGCTTTACGGTTTCGTCGTCCATGTCCGACGGCACCGCGATATATTCGGGATGCTGAAAAACGGAATTGTAAAAATGACGGTAAAAAAGCTGCTCGTTCGGGGAAAACTGCTCATACAGCAACCGCGTCACCATGTGATTTACAAATTGCGGTTCTATAAAAGCGGCATCGGTTATCGGGTTTATGCTGTCCGCGGGAACGCTGTCGAGCGGATTCGCGGAGCATGCGAATAATGCGGCGGCAAAAATCAAAACCATTGCCGCTGCCGTGATTTTAAGTTTCATTTGTCCTCTCCGTTTCAGCCTATGGCAACCGTTGAAGGCGAGGCAAGTATGAACGCTTTTATTTTTGCCGACGCTTCGGAATAATCGAATGCGGTGATGTCGGTTTCCACCTGATTTATAAGCGAGGAAAAGAAATCGGAGCCTTTGTTAAAGTTTTCCGACGTGAGATTTTTGCGCACGACGGCCGCCTGCGCGAGCGACTGGAGCGAAGTAAGTCCGTCGCCCGTGCCGCCGAATTTGATGAGCTTCAGAAGCAAATCGGCGGTGAATGTGTTTTTGCCCGACGAAAACGTGTACTTCACGTTGCCGTCTGTAAATTCAATGTCGCGCGGCAGATCTATCTCCGTTGCGCCGAGTTTGCCGACCGTTATTTTGAAGTTGCTCTCCGTAACGGAAACATACTTTGCCACGGAGATACCGCGTGCGGATAAAATTTCTTTTACTCCGGCAATCCCTTTGTGCCGAAAAACCTCGGCAACCGTCGTTTTTTCGCCGTTTACATCGGCTGTCATGTCTGTCGACACAGCCTTTATTTTGATGTTGTTTTCTTTCGTTGAAACGGACAGGACGGAACAAAACGACAGTTCCGACGAATCATGGCAGACAAAAAGGAAATTTACGGCATCGGCATCCGAAAATTCCGGGGCGGACTCGACCGCGACGGTTTCATCCGCCTGTGCCGTACTCTGCCCGGTTGTTTCGTCGGAAAGACGTATGCCGAAAAATTTCGCCGCGTCAAAATCGTTGACAGCAAGAAGTATTATAAAAGAAACGGCTCCGACGACGAGAACGCCCGCCGCAATTGCCGCCGCAACCGCACCGCTGTTCCGTTTCGGCGGTTTGTATGTAAAATCAAGCCCGGAAGATTTTTTCATTTTTTATCCGCACCATCTGTATAAAAATATTGTAATATAGTTCTTACAATATTATATAAGCGGAGCGCGGAAAATACAATAGGAATACGCATTTTTAAGATTAAAAATATCTTGCTTTTTTGCGTGTTTTTTTGTATAACATTAGGCTGACGGGAGTTGAATCCGTGCCGCCCGTCGGCGTCCGTCTTCGTCCTGCCCCCGTCGGCGTCCGTCTTCGTCCTGCCGCCCGCCGGTTTACCGGTTCTCGTGAAAAAGGTCGCGCATTCCGTATTTCGCAAAAAGATTTTGCGCCATCGGACACCTGCCGCCGTCCTCAAGGCTGCAATTGCGCTTTATGTGTTCGCTCTTGCTTTTCAGGCTGGAAAACCTCGTCACCATGCATGTGTTCTTTATGAATCCCTCGCATGCTATGTATTTTTCTTTTTCGGACTGATAAAACGGGCACTTGATTGCACATTCCACAGCTTTGTTCATTTTTCCGTATCCTTTCCCGATGCGCCGAAAAAAACGGCAAAGTCCGTTTTTCGGTACACCTTATGTGTTATTATTTATTTGAGCCGACGGGTGTCAAACCCGTGCCGCCCGTTGGCTTGCCTGCTTTTTTTTCTCTTGCCTGAGCGGTGTGCGGACGGAGCTTTTTACCGAAAAACCAAGGCTTCGTTCGCACCGCCGAGTGCATGATACATTATTTTTCTGTGAATTTCTCCCCTAAACATCGTTTTTTTGAAAAAATTTATGAAATTCGGCGATATTGCGTTTGACAATTACGGAATTTTGTAATATAATTTGCGTGTGAAGGGCAAATGACACAGAAAACTGTATCTATCTAAAGATATGATAATACAGAATTCTGTATTTGTCAATCAAAATTTTTTGTTTGCGGGGCGTAAAATGGGAACTTATGAAAAAATCAAAGAGCTTTGCGACGAACGCGGCGAAAAGATATCCGTAGTTGCCGCGAATATCGGAGTTTGCTCGTCCATATTTACCGAACTCAAAAAAGGCAGAACAAGACAGCTTTCGGTGGCAACCATAAATAAGCTCGCCGAGTATTTCGGCGTTCCCGCGTCATATTTTATCGACGGCGAGAGTGCGGAAGATAAGCAGGAAGAGCTTTTCAGAAAAAGAAAGCTGCTGTTTGACATGTCCGGTAAAGCAAGTGCCGAAGACCTTGACAAAATAATAAAAATCGTCGATGCATTCATCGGCGACTGATAGGGGTGTTTACAGATGAATGATGTCATTGTGCGGCTTATTGCAATGCCGCGTTCAATAAGAGCTTTTACTGTTCCGGATGCACAGGGCGACTATAACATTTATCTGAACGAAGCTCTGTCGTACGAACAGCTGCAAAAAAGTTTTTTGCACGAAAAAAATCATATTGCACGCGGCGACTTTTATAAAGACGCTCCCGTGCGCATGATAGAAAATGCAGCGAAGAAAAAGCCGTAAATACAAAAAAATGCACAGTGCGTGCAAACGCCGCTTTGCTGCGGCAAAAACCACAAAAAAAAGAGGCAGAACAAAAGGAGAGAAAAAATGCGCAAATACAAAAAATATGCGGGAGCGGACGAAAAAACACCGAGCATTCCGCAGTACTTTTCATGGATCAACAACACGAACGAGGGTGCAACCGAGGAGCAGACGCTCACGAATCTGAATTTTTTCAAATACATGCGCGACACGTTCGGCATGCAGATAAAAATATACGCGTGGGACGCGGGCAACTTTGACGGCGCGTCGAGGACATACGGCAACCTCAACGGCGAAAAATTCCGTTCGCAGTATCCGAACGGATACGGGAAGGCAGTCGACGCCGCCGCAAAACTCGGCATTCGCATGGGGTTGTGGGGTTCTCCCGACGGCTACGGCGACACTCCCGAAACGGAAAAGGCGCGTTACGACTTTTTTGTGCACCTGTGCCGCGACTACCATTTTGCGGAGTTCAAGCTGGACGGCGTTTGCGGTACTCTTCGCCCCGAAAAAGCGAAGCTGTTCGGCGAGATGCTTGCCGAATGCCGCAAATATTCCCCTGATCTTGTTGTACTTAACCACCGTTTGAATTTTTACGAAGCGGAAAAATACATAACCACGTTTCTCTGGAACGGCGGCGAAACCTATACCGACGTTACCATTAAAAACGAGTCCACCGCGATGCATAACCGCGCATACATGTTTACACGCGGTCACACCGACGGCTTGAAGCGTCTGTCGGAGGACCACGGCGTGTGCATTTCGTCCTCGATAGATTATTTTGAAGATGAGCTTATTTATCAGGCGTTCGGACGCTGCCTTATTCTTGCGCCCGAGGTTTACGGAAATCCGTGGCTGATGCGCGACGGCGAATTGCCTCGCCTTGCGCGTGTTTACAATCTTCACCGCAGAAACGCTGCGATTCTTGTAAACGGCATGCTTCTCCCTGAGGAATACGGCAGCAGCGCATGCGTTCGCGGCGACGGCGAAAAGAGATTTATCTCCACGGGCAACGGCACGTGGCATACGAAAAAAATAACGGTTCGCCTGAACGAAGAGATAGGACTTGCGCCGTGCGGCAAGGTTCGCGTCAGTCTGCACCATCCGTATGAAGAATTGCTCGGAGATTTCGACTGCGGCGACAGCGTTGAGATAGAATTGATGCCGTTCAGAGCGACGCTCATAGAGGTGAGCACTCCCGAAAGAGCCGAGCCGATGCTTGCCGGATGCCGCTACGAGGTAATAAAGGAAGACGCCGACGGCACGCCGACCGATGTTCGGTTCCTGAAAGCGGAAAGCGGAGATGTGTATCTGCAAAAAGGCGCGGAAAAGAGATTGTTCGCCGGCGCAGAGTCATGCGATGACTGCGAAAAAGCGCCTGTATTTCTCGGTTCTCTCTCGTCCGAACCGTTTACGCCGTCGCGAGGGGAGGCTCTCTACGAATCGTCCGTTTTTGCCGCCGACAACGATGCGCTTGAGATACGCGCCGTCAAGCGTTCCGGAAAAACCGATATTCCGGAAGTAAAGGCATGCCGCGACGCGTTTTTTGCGCAGGAAGTGTTTGCGCTTCGCGGATGTAAAAACGCGAATATGTTCGACGGATGCGCCGATACGTTTTACGATTCGCAGTCGCGCACGTACTGTGATGTGTCCATGCGTGTCGCGGACGGCTGTCTGCGCGTGGATCTCGGCGGGGACGTAAATTTCGACCGCATTGAAATAGATTGTTTTTCGTGTGATGAACCCACGCGTGAGGTTCTGCCGCAGCTTATCCCCGCATTTGCCGAAACTTCGTCGGATTTTGAAAACTGGAAACGCTCCGACAGCGTGCGCGTCGACGTTGCCGACGAAAATTTCGTTGCGCGTGTTGTTCGTTTTACTGTTCACGATACTTACGATTTGCCCGGAAAGATGCTCCGCCTGTCGTATGACATATCGGACTGCGCACGGTATCTGCGGCTTTCGCAGTCGCCGGACAGAATATACGCCGTTCGCGTGATGAAAGACGGCGTCGACGTGACTCCTAACACCGCACGCGGCAACAACATGCAGGCGAGTTACGGACTGAAAAAGACGGTTTGCGTAAAATCTGCCGAGATAACCGTTCCCGCAGATGCGAAAGCCGGCGCGAAAATTGCCGTCGCGGTCGAGGGAACGCACGGCGACGAGGGCGTTTACTGCTGTATCGAAACGGACGGAACGCTTCGCGGATTCCCGCAGCGCGCACCCGACTACAAGGCGAATGTCTGGGAGCACCGCGTTGTTGACAGCGATAAGAACAATACGTTCTATTTTCCCGTCGACGCGTCCGTCATCGGCAAAAAGGTGAAAGTTTATGCCGTTTTCAGCAACGCCGCCGGAGCTGACTGCACCGTAAACGCGTGGCTGTGCGACGCGCATGCTTGACAAAATCGGAAATTCGTATATAATATTACTGTCCGTTACGGACAGAAAGGATTCCACAAAATGAAAAACACAAAATTCATCGCACTTATCGCCGCACTTGCAGCGGCGCTGCTCTGCTTCGCTTCATGCGGCAGCACCGAAACGGCTACGACCGCCGCCGAAACAACCGCAGCCGCCGAAACCGCAACATCTGCGGACACTGCGGCTGAAGCCGACGGCACTACCGCCGCAGCCGACGGCACTACCGCCGCAGCCGAACAGGAAAAAGAAGTTAACATCACCGTTACCGTTAAAGACAAAGACGGTAAAACAGCCGATTTCAAACTCGCGACGAAAAAGACGAATCTTGCCGACGCTCTCCTTGAGAAGGGACTTGTTACGGGTGACGACACGGAGTACGGCCTTTACATCAAAACCGTAAACGGCATCCGCGCCGACTATGACGAAGACAAAGCCTACTGGGCACTTCTCGACAAGGACGGCAACATGCTCCAGACCGGCGCAAGCTCCACTCCCGTTGCAGAGGGCGATGCATTTATCCTGGTGTATACTCCCGCAGACGCTCAGTAAAAAGAGCGCTTTCGGCGAATGCCGAAAACAAAACAGATAAACAAAAGACTGTATTTCACGTTCCGTGCTAAAGGCGGAGAATTGTGAAATACAGTTTTGTTTTTTTCTTTAATCTGATTGATTTGGCAGTTTAATATCGACAACCGTTAAGGCGTTGCCGCTGACGGTAAAATTTATGTTCCACCGCGCAAACTCAAAAGCGTAGACGCGTTCGCCGTCGTTGTGGTAATGCGGACGCGGATCTTCGAGAAGAATGCGCCTGAGCGTTTCGAGTTCTTCGCCGCCGAGCGTGTCCGGTACGGTGCAGTCAAAGCGAACTTCGGTGATGACGCTTTCTATGTTTTCGCCGAATCCGCCGAGCGCGTCGGGGTGCGAGTCGGCAAACGGCAGATACGGTTTTATGTCGTATATCGGCGTGCCGCTCAGAATGTCCGCGCCTTCAACGATGAGCACCGTTCCGTCGGGCGTTTTGTGACGCACTTCGAGCAGTTTTACGCACGAAAGTCCGAGCGCATTCGGTCTGAACGGCGAACGCGTGGCAAAAACTCCGACGCGTGTATTACCGCCCAGCCGCGGCGGACGAACGGTAAGCCGCACGGACTGCCGACGCGCCTCGGTGAATTCCCAGATAAGCCAGAGGTGAGAATATCCCTCAATGCCGCGTACAGCGTCGTCCGAGCGAAACGGTTTTTCGAATATTATCATGCTCTTGTTCGCGGCGATGCCGCTCTGACGCGGTATACCGAACTTCGAGGGGAAGTCGGTCAATATCCGCGCAACGGGTGTGATTTCCATAATTTTACGTTACTCCCGCACAGTTGTGCTTGCGGCGTTCCAAAGCTGAGAGTAGAACCCGCCTTTGTCGAGCAGCTCGCGGTGAGTGCCCTGCTCGATGATTCTGCCTTTGTTCATAACCAGAATTATATCGGAGTTTACAATTGTCGAAAGCCTGTGCGCCACCACAAAACTTGTCCTGCCCTGCAGCAGCTCGGCAAACGCTTTCTGCACCTTTATTTCTGTTCGCGTGTCGATGGAAGACGTAGCCTCGTCGAGTATGAGAATCGGCGGCGACATGAGCATTACACGCGCTATGCACATGAGCTGCTTTTGCCCCTGCGACAGACTGCCGCCGTCCTCGCCTATGACGGTGTCATAGCCGTCGGGCAGACGCTTTATGAATGAGTGGGCGTGTGCGCGCCGCGCCGCGTCTTCTATTTCCGCGTCGGTTGCGTCGGGCTTGCCCATCGCAATGTTGTCGCGTACCGTTCCCGCTTTAAGCCACGTTTCCTGCAGCACCATTCCGAAAGAAGAACGCAGCGCGTGACGCGTGATGTCGCGCTCGTTTACGCCGTCGATTGATATCGTACCGCTGTCAACGTCGTAAAAACGCATCAAAAGATTTATAAAAGTTGTTTTTCCGCAGCCTGTCGGACCGACTATCGCCACGCGCTGACCCTTTTTCACCTTGAGGTTGAAATCGGCTATCAGCGGCACGTCGGGAGTGTAAGAGAAACAGACATTGTCAATGTCGATTGCGCCGGACGGCTCGAAGCTTGATATAGCATCCGCTTTGTCGGGCGTTTCGGCAGGTTCTTCGATAAGGTCAATTACACGTGCGGCGCATGCAAGCGCGTTTTGAAGCTCCGCGAAAACCGATGAAATCTCGTTGAACGGCTTCGTGTAACGGTTCGCGTACGACAGCGCGGAGGAGAGAAGTCCGACGGTCATTGTGCCGCCGGAAAGAATGTTCAGCGCGCCCGTGAGCGCGACGGCAGCGTAAACGAGAGCGTTTATGCAGCGAGTCGTCGGATTTGTGAGTGATGAGAAAAATATTGCCTTAAGTGATGTTTTGCGAACTTCTTCACTCTCACGGTCGTATCTCTCGGAGAGTATTTTTTCTCTGCCGAACGCCTTCACCGTTTTGATGTTTGAAAATGATTCGTCGGCAGTGGCAGCAGCCGCCGCTTTCTGCACGCTTTGCGCCTTGAAATAGTCGTACGAGTGTTTTGCGATGAAACGCGCGACGAACAGCGAAAGCGGAGTAAGGCAAAACACTGTGAGCGCGACTGTAAAGTTGAGTTTTATGAGCATGATAAGCGTGCCTACTATCGTGAGAATGCCCGTGAAAAACTGCGTGAATCCCATGAGAAGTCCGTCCGCGAATGTATCCACATCGTTTATCACACGGTTGACGGTGTCGCCCGTCGGGTGCGAGTCGAGGTAGGACAGCGGCAGCACCGTTATTCTGTCAAATGCACGTGTGCGGATATCCTTCACCACGCCGTAGGTTATGCGGTTATTCAGTGTGCTCATTATCCATGTCGAAACGGCGCACACGAGTATTGCGGCGACGGTTTTTATAAGCGTTGCCTTTATGCCGTCAAAATCCACATTGCCTTTTCCCGTTATAAGGTCTATCGCGTTTCCGAAAAACAGCGGAATCATGATATTGAGCACCACGCCGACGGCAGCCGTAATAAGCGACAGCAGCAGCGGCAGTTTATATCCCGAAATGAAATTCAGAACCTTTTTGACCGTGCCGGCGGGAGCTTTTTTCTTTTCTTTTTTGTCAGCCAATGCTCTCACCTCCCGAAGCTGCGTTGATTTCGGCGTAAACTCCGTTTTTCGCGACAAGCTCACTGTGCGTGCCCGTTTCCGCGGCTGCGCCGTCCTCGAGTACGATTATCTCATCGCAGTTTTTTATACTGCCTGTGCGCAGAGATACCGTTATGACGGTTGGGTGCCACGGGAGTTTTGCCAGCGCGGCGTTAAGACGCGCGTCGGTTGCGAAATCGAGCGCGGACGCGGAGTCGTCGAGTATGATAATCGGCGCTCTTTTTACGAGTGCGCGAGCCACCGTCAGCCGCTGACGCTGACCGCCGGAAAGGTTCGCGCCGTTTTGCTCGAGCATTTCGTCGATTCCGTCTTTTTTCGCGGATATGATATCGGCGCACTGAGCAGCCGAAACGGCGTCGGCGATATCCTGCTCCGTCGCGTTTTCGTTGCCCCACAGCAGGTTTTCGCGTATCGTTCCCTTGAAAAGCGTCGCCTTCTGCGGAACGACCGCGACGAGTGAGTCAAGCGTTTCACGTGAGTATTCTTTTACATCGTGACCGAAAATACGCACCTCGCCCTCGGTTCGGTCGTAAAACCGCGCCAGAAGATTTACGAGTGTGGATTTTCCCGAACCCGTTGAACCCGTAATACCGAGCCTGCCGCCTGCGGGCAGCGTGAAATTTATGTCGGCGAGCGATGGCGCACCGGCGTTTTTGTACGAAAACGTGACGTTTTTCATCTCCGCTGCGGGAGCGGTGAAATCGGGCGATGCGCCTTTTTCGGGGTAACTCTGCGAGTTTTCCGTCGCGAAAACGTCGCCTATGCGTTTTGCCGAGGCAAGAGCTTTTGAGATGTTTATTATGAGGTCGGCAAGCTTTATAAGCTCTACAAGAATCTGCGCCATATAGTTGTAAAGCGCAACAACCGCGCCCTGCGTCAGCAATCCGCCGTCAACCTTTATCGCGCCGACGTAGATAAGCAGTATCGTTGCGCCGTTTATCAGCACATACGTTATCGGATTCATGAGCGCGGACACGCGTCCCGCGATGCGCTGGAGCCTGTTCAGCTCGTCCGATGATTCGTTGAAATTCTTTTTTTCGCTCTCCTCACGTCCGAATGCCCGAAGAACCCTCACGCCGGTGAGATGCTGACGAACGTTGCCCGTCACGCGGTCAAGCGATTTTTGCACCTTGGTGTAGAGCGGCATGCTGCCGAGCATTATGCCGAAAACGGCGACGGCGAGAACCGGAACCGCGCCGGCGAAAATCCACGCGGAAGTGTGTTTTGACGTGTCGACGGTAAACGCCATTATAACCGAGCCGAACACGACGAACGGCGAACGCAGCAGCAGCCTGAGCACAAGATTTATTCCGTTTTGCACCTTGTCCGCGTCGCCCGTAATGCGTGTTATGAGCGCGGACGTCCCGAGGGTGTCCGCCTCGGTGTATCCGAGTGACATAACATGTGAAAACAATGCGCTTTTAAGTCCTTTTGTTATGCCGGTTGCGGCATATGCGGCGAAGTACTGCGCCGTTATCGAGAACAGAAGTCCCGCGGCGGCAAGCAACGCGAGAATGCCGCACATTTTGAGCGTGTACGCCTTGTCGCCGTTTGCGATGCCGATGTCGATGATGTTTTTTACCGCAAGCGGCACAAACAGCTCAAAAAGCGCTTCAAGCATCTTAAAAAGCGGAGCCAGAAGCGACTGCGCGCGGTATTTTTTTATGTATGGCAGTATAGTCTTCACTTTTTTTATCCCTTCATAGTAAGCGAAATGCGCTTCTTTTTCGTGTCGACCGACATTACTTTTACTTTGACGATGTCGCCGACTTTCAAAACTTCGGACGGATGCTTTATATATTTGTTTGTTATCTGCGAAATGTGAACAAGTCCGTCCTGATGCACGCCGATGTCGACGAACACGCCGAAATCGATAACGTTTCTGACCGTTCCCGTAAGCTCCATCCCTTCTTTGAGGTCGTCAAGACTCAGAAGATCGCTGCGCAAAACGGGTTTCGGGAGAGAGTCGCGGATATCCCTGCCGGGTTTTGAAAGTTCCGTCACAATGTCGTCAAGCGTCGGAATGCCTATTCCGCAGTCGTCGGCAATCTTCGTCTTGCCGAACGTCTTTACCTTTTCCGAGAGCGTCGACAGATTTTCGCGCCCCGCCTGTTTCGGGTCGAGTCCCACTTCTTCAAGCAGCTTTTTCGCCGCCGCATACGATTCGGGATGCACGCCCGTGTTGTCGAGCGGTTCTTTGCCGCCGGGAATCCTCAAAAATCCCGCGCACTGCTCAAACGCTTTCGGTCCGAGTCCCTTTACTTTTTTAAGCTGGGCGCGCGAGGTGAACGCTCCGTTTTCGTCGCGGTAAGCGACTATGTTTGAAGCCGTTGCGCCCGTTACGCCGGCGACGTATCCGAGCAGCGACGGGGACGCTGTGTTCAGGTCGACTCCGACGGCATTGACGCAGTCCTCGACCACTCCGCGAACCGATTCGTTGAGCCGCGCTTCGGGCACGTCGTGCTGGTACTGACCGACGCCGATGCTCTTGGGGTCTATCTTGACAAGCTCCGACAGGGGGTCCTGCAAACGCCGTGCTATCGACACCGCCGAACGCACCGAAACGTCGAAATCGGGAAATTCCTTCGCGCCGAGTTTCGACGCGGAATAAACGGATGCGCCCGCTTCGTTGACCACCATGTACGTCACCTTGCCGCCGTAGTCCTTTATCGTGTCGGCAACGAATATCTCGGCTTCTTTCGATGCCGTGCCGTTGCCTATGGATATGCACTCAATGCCGTATTTCGCGATAAGCGATTTGACTTTCGCCGCCGACTCCGCCGTCTTGTTCTGCGGCGGGGTGGGATAGATTACGCCCGTGTAGAGTACCTTGCCCGTGCCGTCAACCGCCGCCAGCTTACATCCCGTTCTGTACGCCGGGTCGACCGCAAGCACGGTTTTGTCTTTTATCGGCGGCTGCATCAGCAGCGGCTTCAGGTTCTGACCGAACATCTTTATCGCCTGCTCACCCGCTTTTTCCGTCAGGCCGTTTCTTATCTCTCTCTCAACGCTCGGAAAAACAAGCCGCGTGTAGCTGTCAAGCGCGGTTTCCTTTATGAACTGCTCCGAAAAGCTGCCTTTCACCACGAAATTGCGGTAAAAAATTCCCATTGCGGCAAAGTCCTCTATTTCAATCGACACTTTGAGATAATTTTCTTTTTCGCCGCGGTTTATCGCGAGAATGCGGTGCGGCGGAATTTTTCCGACCGCTTCGGAGTAATCGTAGTAGTCCGAATAAACGGAATCATCCTCCGTCTTCGCTTCGGAGTGAATAATGCCTTTCGACGCGATAAGCTCTTTAATCTCTTTACGCACTTCGGGCGAATCGCTCATCGTTTCGGCTATAATGTCGGCTGCGCCCTTGAGCGCGTCCTCTGTCGAACCGACGCCCTTTTCGCCGTCGATGAACGCTTCGGCTTCTTTCTCCGGTGAAGTGTCCGTCAGAAGCTGCGCGAGAAGCAGCACCGCGAGCGGTTCAAGCCCCTTTTCTTTCGCAATCGTCGCACGCGTGCGCCGCTTTTGCTTATACGGACGGTATATGTCCTCAAGCACCGCAAGCGTTTCGGCTTTTTCGAGTGCTTTCGCGATTTCGGGAGTCATTTTTCCCTGCTCTTCGATTGACGCCGCATAGTCCTCTTTTTTCTTTTCGAGATTACGCAGATATTGAAGCCTGTCCGCAATGTCGCGCAGTACCTGATCGTCGCATGCGCCGTGCTGCTCTTTTCTGTAACGTGCGATAAACGGAATCGTGTTGCCGTCGTCAATGAGTTTGATGATGTTTTCCATGTGCGTGGGAGTTACGGGAAATTCTGTACAGAGTTTTGCTTTAATGTCCATAAAAATTCCTTTGCCGAATTATTTTTTATTGCTTTAAAATCATAAACGTCGGGGTTGATACCGACGCAATATGTGTGAGCCGGTGAAAACGCTTTGCTCGGCGGTCGGTCGTCGGCGCGTTAATTCTGCCGTGCGGTTGTTTCTTCTTTGACGTCCGCTGTGTCCGTTTCGCCCGAAGTGTCCGTTTCGCCCGAAGTGTCCGTTTCGCCCGAAGTGTCCGTTTCGTCCGAATTGTCCGTTTCGTCCTGTGATTCCTGCGCATCGCCGAGTCTTTTTGAAAATTCAAGTTGTTGTTCACCTGACAGTTCGTCGAAATTGTCATCATAATACGTTCCCGCCGCCGAGATTGCAATACGTGTGCCGTCAGGTTCGTAGTAGCTTACGATTTCGCTGCCTTTCGGGTTTACGTATGTGTAGCTGACCATGTCTATCGTGCCGTCCTCTTTGAAGTACCAGCTCGTTTCGCTGTTGCCGATATATTTCAGCTTTCCGTTTTCGAGATAAAACGCGGAATATGCGTCGCCGTCTTCCAGGAAAGTCACAGCCACCGTGCCGTCGGTTATGACGTAGTATTCGCGTCCGCTGCCGTCTTTATAGATTTTGTCGGTTGCAAGTCCCTCAATCATTGCGTCGTCGCTGTCGATTTCCGTGAAACCGCTTTTGTCGATGTCGTTGTAGTCCGTTTCCATTGTCACGGGCAATTCTTTTGTGTACGTGGACGGACACATTTCCTCAAGCGGCGGAACGGTTGTCTGCGTTTCGTCGGATACGGTCGGGGACGTCGGTTCGCCGTCCTTGGCGCACGAGCAAAGACAACACGATGCAATCAGCAGCGAGAGCGCTGCCGGAAGCACCCTTCTTATAAGTACATTTTTCATTCTGTTTCCCTCCCTGCGCCGATGAAATTCAGTATGTTATGAGTTCATTGAAAGATTTTATCGCGAAGTTGTCGCTCATGCCCGAGATATAGTCGATTATTGCGCGGATGTAAATTTCTTTTGTTTCGAGCGCACCGTAAATTTTGTCGTTTACGCATTTTGCGTTCGCTTCGGTTACGTTTGTGAACATATTCATCTGCGGAACGCAGTATTTTGATATCCAGCGGGCAAATTCACCCATGAGCATCGGGTATATCTCCGCACGACGCTGCAGTTCCGATACCGTGTCTTCGCCGGAATACGCGTCGAGCAGAGCGGCAAACAGCTGCTCCACCACCACACGCGCATACGCCGTGAACGCCTCAAGGCGTTTGCTGCGGTATATGTACTTGCAGTTGAAATCTTTTATCGCCTTGAGCTGCTCCGCAAACGTATCCGAAAGACGGATTCCGTTTTCCGGGGATGAGTTGCGGCATACGTCGTATATCATATTGTGAATTATTACTGTCGTGTTTATTGCCTTTTTGTCATATTCCCGCGCCATATCTGTCAGAATATCAAGGCTTTCCGGCGACAGAATATGCAGTCGTACTGCGTCTTCTATGTCGCGTCCGACGTACGCTATCTTGTCGGAGAGCTTCACGACGCACCCTTCCCACGTGTACGGCTGATACTGACCGCAGACGGTGAAGTCATTGAGGTTTATGTATTCCTCACGCGGGCGCAAACCGTTTTCGTCCACCTCGCCGCAGTGCGAAATTATGCCGTCGCGCACGGCGTAGGTGAGGTCAAGCGGACGCTGAACGCGGTAATCGTCTTCCAGAAGCTCGATTTTGTCCACGAAGCGAAGTCCGTTTTTCTCGTGAAAAAAACTCTCGCGCAGATATTCGCGTGACAGGCGGTCAAGCTCCCTTTCGCCCTGATGACCGAACGGCGCGTGCCCGAGGTCATGACCCATTGCGATGGCGCGTGTAAGCTCCACCGACAAACCGAGATCTTTTGAAATCGTGGTCGCGACGCTCTCCACGTGGGCGACATGTTCCATCCGCGTACAGATGTGGTCGTTGTCCACGTTGAAAAAAACCTGCGTCTTGTGTTTAAGCCGCCTGTATGCGAGAGAATGCAGAATGCGCGTGTAGTCGCGTTCATACGGGTTGCGGCAGTCGTTCGGCTTTTCGTAGAGCGGTGCCGAACGCGCCGTGTGTTTTTCCCACAGAGGGTTTTCGGGCGTTGACGCAAGTGGCGAAAACATGTGACCGTTGATTGACATGGCGTTTATTCCTCCCGTGGTGCAGGGATGTGACGCAGAAGGCGGCGTAAACGTTAATAACGCGCCGCGCACGACTGCGTCAGGCGTTGTTGTTTCTGCCCTTTCTCACTATCCTGTTTACCACCGCCTGCACCTCTCTTGCGGGGTCGATAAGATGTGAGTAAGAAAAATATTTAACTTTATCGGCTATGAGGACATATTCGCCGATGTATTCGATATAATCCGCGCCGAAGCTCTTTTTGAATGCGCATATGCCCTCGAAATTTTCCTGCGGTACGCATTCGCCGAGCGTGCCGTCCGTGTCCGGCGGCGTGTTTTTGAGCAGCACGTAGCCGAGGTCGTGAAAATCGTTGCCGAGCGACAGCGAACGGCAAATGCGCCTGAAATTAAAGTAGTGGCTCGAGCGCAGTTCGTTGCGAAGCAGATTTTTCGAGCCGCCGAAAAGGCATGACGACATGCCGTTAAAGTGCACGGTAAGACCGCCCGAAACGCATATTTTTTCGCGTTCGTCGTTCGCCGTTTCGCTTACGCGCACTTCGTAGTGCTCCGTCTGGCGGTCGATGGATTCGAGTTCCTCTTTTATGCCCCGTACCTTTTTTTCTGGTGCATCGGGGAGAGATTTTTCAAGTTCCGCACGTCTTTTCAGCCGCGCTTCCTGCTGTGCGCGATCCTTTTCTTTATCGTAATAAACGAGCATGATATCCATGCCTTCTTCGCCGAAAACCTCAAGAAGCCGTTCGCAGTAGTCGCCGCTGCGCTCCACGAAGTTGTCGCGTGACGAGGTGTCGTGCATAACGTCGAGAAAATCCCGCATCACGGTCGGATTTTTTTTCACGTCTGAAATTGTGTAAACTTCTTCGGTCAGTCCGCGCTGTTCGCCTATCCTTACCGAATAACGGATGCCTTTTTCAAAACCCTTGAGGAGCTTTTCGGGCGTATAGTGTGCGCCGTTTTCGTCCCTGAGCGGCAAAATAAGCTGCACCGGCGCTTTGTACAGGCACTTGGACGCGTCGGTGTTGAGCGTGAATCCCGCCGATACGAGATTGTTGTGAACCTTTACGCCGCGAGCCTGCTTTTTGCCGTTTATGCGCAGTTCGACGCACGGGTCGAAGAAAAGAGCGGTCACGCCGTTTTTCTTCATTTCACCTTTCATGAAAGCGGAAAACGCATTTATAAGCTCCGCGTTTTCGCAGTCGCACACCGCACCCGCCGGACAGTAGCTTATCTTTCCCGCAAGGGGAATGCGCCGCTCCATTATAAGCGCGGTGAGAACGCGTGCGCCGTTTTCGTCAAATCCCGAGTAAAACGTCGGGTGCCACTCTTTTTTTACATCCGCCCATTTCGCGGACTGCATATATATGCCGCCGTTTTCAAGAACAAAACGTTCAAACGCGGCTTTGTCGGTTTCTGCGCGGAATGAATATTTCATTTCTTTCTCCCAAAATATTCCTCTACCGTTTCGTGGTCGGAATAGTGTACCTTTTCACCTTTTATTTTCTGTGACGTTTCGTGCCCCTTGCCGAGTATAAGAACGATATCGCCCTTTCCGGCAGTGTCGAGAGCCTTGAAAACAGCCGCTTTTCTGTCGGTTTCAATCATATATTTCCCTCCCGCTTTTTTGACCGCGGCGGCTATTTCTTCCGCTATCTTCAGCGGGTCCTCGTAGCCGGGGTCATCGGAGGTTATTATGCTCAGGTCGGCTTTTTCGCCGCTTATTTCACCCATCTCACGGCGGCGAAGCTGTGCTCTGTCGCCCACCGAGCCGAACACGGTTATTATCCTGTTGTGCGGATACACCGAAAAAGTGTCGATAACCGAATTAAAGCTCTGCCCGTTGTGCGCGTAGTCGATAATAACACTGTAGTCCGCGTCGACATGAACGCATTCGTTTCTGCCCTTGACCTTTGCCGTTGCAAGCGCAGCCGCAGCTTTTTCGACGGAAATGCCGAATCCGCTGCACACCGACACCGCCGCAAGGGCGTTTTCGACGTTAAAAACTCCCGGCATCGCGATTTTCGCCGGAACGGTTTTCCCGCCGCACTCAATATCAAACGAAACGCCGAAGAAGTTGCTGCCGCCGAGCGGTTTCGTTTCGTCGGCTGTCATGTTCGCGTCGGTGTTCACCGCAAACGTTTCATACGGACAGTCGAGTTCTTTTATTATCTCGTTCGAAAAGAGGTCGTCTGCGCACAGGTACGCTTTTTTGCACTGCTTAAAGAGCTGCTTTTTCCAGTATGCGTATTCTTCAAAACTCTCGTGCTCCGCGCCGCCTATGTGGTCGGGGGAGAGGTTTGTAAATACCGCTGCCGCAAATTCAATGCCGTCGGTGCGGTGCGCCTTGAGTCCTATCGACGACACTTCCATGCATACTGTTTTTACGCCGCTGTCAGCCATCATGCGCAAAAGACGCATTATCTCGTACGACTCGGGCGTGGTGTTCACCGTCGGCACAAACGTGTCGCCGTAATACGCGCCCACCGTGCCGATGACGCCGCTTTTTATTCCGCATTCGTCAAGGCAGTGGCGCAGCATGTGCGTGACGGTCGTTTTGCCCTTTGTGCCCGTAACGCCGACAATATCGACTTCTTTTTCGGGATGACCGAAAAACTCTCCGCTTATTACGCCGAGGGCGGAGCGGGAATTTTCGGTGACTATCACCGTCGCGTCGGACGGCAACGGCAGTTCCCGTTCGGTTACAAACGCACGCGCTCCTTTGAGATACGCGCTTTCGGCATAGTCGTGACCGTCCGTGAACGCGCCCGTCAGCGCGACAAAAAGTTTGCCCGGCGACGCTTTGCGCGAATCGTATACGATGTCGTCTATCTCGCAGTCGGAAAAAGACGGCGATGTGTATTTTACGTTTCTGAGCAGTTGGGATAAAAGCATGGATACGTTCTCTCTTTTCTTTCGGTTTGTATGTTGTCTGTTTTTTACCGCATTCGGATTCATATCAGCTCCGCGATAACGGAGTTCGAAATAAGACATCCGCTGTCCGTCAGCGCAATGCGCCCGCCGTTTTCGGTTATCAGTCCCGCGTTTTTGAGCGTCGGCAGTTTGCCTGCGGCTTCTTTTGAAAGGTCCGATGCCGCCGCGCCGGAGTCAATGCGCATTGACAGCATTATTTTTTCCTCGTCAGTGCCGCCGATGCAGTCGAACACGGCTTTAGCGCCGTTCGAAAACGCGTCGGTATCGCGCTCGAAAAAGAACCGCCTGCCGCCGTAAAACGAGTGCGCCGACGGACCTATTCCGATGTACGGGGCAAGAGTCCAGTATTTCATGTTGTGGCGGCTTACATTGCCGTCGAAGCAGAAATTCGATATCTCGTAGTGACGCATGCCGGCGTTTTTCAGACGGCTGCACATGAAAAGATACATGTCGGCTGTTTCATCCTCAGTCGGCAGCTTGAGGTTTTCGCGACGGCGGTGAAAAACCGTGCCCTCTTCTATTTGCAGCATGTAGCAGCTCAAATGCGTTACTCCGAGCGACAGCGCAAAATCGAGAGTGTGCGCAAGCGTTTTTTCGGTTTGCATCGGTATGCCGAGCATTATATCGAGCGAAATATCGTATATTCCGGCTTTTTGTGCACTTTTTACGGCGGTTTTTACTTCATTTGCACCTGCCGTGCGTCCGAGTGCGCGTCTTTCGGTGTCGACCGCGCTCTGCATGCCTATTGACACGCGGTTGAATCCGCCCTCCGCAAGCTCCGCAAAGAACGCGTCGGGGTAACTCAGCGACGGATTGACTTCGGCTGTTATTTCCGCATTTTTATCGACGGAAAAACTGCTCTTGCAGACCGAGAGTATTTCCGACAGCGGTTTTGCGCCGAGAACCGACGGAGTTCCGCCGCCGAAGTACACCGAGTCCGTGTTTTCGCTCCGTGCGTCTTTACCGACAAAATCGGACAGCCGCCGAAGCGTTTTCAGCTCGTCCTCGACGGCATTTGCGAATGCGTCCGCTTTTTCGGGCGAACGAAGCGAATAAAAGTCGCAGTACGGGCATTTTGAGCGGCAAAACGGGACATGTATATATATCCCCGTGTTTTGTGTGGGTTTCATTTCGGTTTTCAGCTGTCGCCGTCGTCGAGTTTGAGGATAGCCATGAACGCCTCCTGCGGCACTTCCACCGTGCCGAACTGGCGCATGCGTTTTTTGCCCTCTTTCTGTTTTTCGAGCAGCTTTTTCTTTCGTGTGATGTCGCCGCCGTAGCACTTCGCAAGCACGTCCTTGCGCATTGCCTTTATTGTTTCGCGGGCGATGACCTTGCCGCCTATCGCTATCTGAACGGGGATTTCAAACATCTGGCGCGGAATGTTGTCCTTGAGTTTTTCGGCTATTTTCCGCGCCCTCGGGTATGCTTTTTCCGAGTGGATTATGAATGACAGCGCGTCGATAATGTCGCCGTTGAGAAGCACGTCGAGTTTTACAAGGCTCGAACGGGTGTATTCTTTCAGTTCGTAGTCGAACGACGCGTATCCGCGTGTGCGGGACTTGAGCGCGTCGAAAAAGTCGTAGATTATTTCGTTGAGCGGCAGTTCGTAGTGTATGTCGACTCTGTCCGCGGAGAGATAATTCATGTTTTTGAATGTTCCGCGCCTGTCCTGGCACAGGTCCATAATCGTGCCGACGTATTCCGGCGGCGCGTAGATGTGCGCGTCGGTTATCGGTTCTTCCACATAGTCGATGACCGCCGGGTCGGGGTAGTTTGTGGGGTTGTCTATCTCAACTGTGCTGCCGTCGGTGAGATGTATCTTGTACACGACTCCGGGAACGGTGGTGACAAGGTCGAGATTGTATTCGCGTTCAAGACGCTCCTGTATTATTTCAAGGTGCAGCAGTCCCAAAAAGCCGCAGCGGAAACCGAATCCGAGCGCACCCGATGTTTCGGGTTCAAACGAGAGAGCGGCGTCGTTGAGCTGCAGTTTTTCGAGTGCCTCGCGCAGAGCCTCATAGTCCGCGCCGTCGGCGGGGTAGACTCCGCAGAACACCATGGGATTTACTTTTTTGTAGCCGGGGAGCGGTTCGTCCGCCGGATTTCCGGCGTTGGTCACGGTGTCGCCCACGCGTGCGTCTACAACGCTCTTTATCGACGCGGTTATGTAACCGACTTCACCGGCTTTTATTTCGTTTGCCGGAACGAGCGACAACGCCGACATTCTGCCGACTTCCACGACGGTAAATTCCGCGCCCGTCGCCATCATGCGCATCGTGTCGCCGGCTTTCAGAGTGCCGTCCATCACGCGCACGTAAACTATGACGCCCTTGTAGTTGTCGTACACGGAATCGAAAACGAGAGCCTTGAACGGCGCGTCGTCGTCGCCCTCCGGGCACGGAACGAGCTTTACAATCTGTTCAAGCACCGCAGGTACGTTTTCACCTGTTTTTGCCGAAACGCGCGGCGCGTCGGAACAGTCAAGCCCTATTATCTCCTCAACGTCCGCGCACACCCTGTCGGGGTCGGCGGCAGGGAGATCGATTTTGTTTATGACGGGAACAAGCTCCAGATCGTGGTCGAGCGCAAGATAAGTGTTTGCAAGCGTCTGCGCCTCAACGCCCTGCGTTGCGTCGACTATGAGCACCGCGCCCTCGCATGCCGCAAGCGAACGCGACACTTCGTAGTTGAAGTCGACGTGACCGGGAGTGTCGATGAGATTCAGTTCGTATTCCGCGCCGTCGTTCGCCTTGTATTTCAGCGTGACTGCACGCGCCTTTATCGTTATTCCGCGCTCTTTCTCGATGTCCATGTTGTCAAGCAGCTGCTGCTGCATGTCGCGCGACGAAACCGAATCCGTTATTTCGAGCAGACGGTCGGCAAGCGTCGATTTGCCGTGGTCGATGTGCGCTATTATCGAAAAATTTCGAATGTGTGTTTTCTTTTCTTTCATATATTTTTATCCCTTTTTTTGTCGAGGTTTAATTTTTTTTCTTACTTGGTTGCCCGATACGCCGCCGCGCACGGTTTTTACAACGTGTCTTTGTGCGACTTGAAGCCTTGTCCGAGCACCTCGGACGAATCCGTTATGATTATAAACGGCTTGTCATCGTATTTTGCCACTATCTTTCTTACGGACGCCACTTCGTGCGCTCTTACGACGCACATGAGCATTTCTTTCTCCTGTCCCGTGTAGCCGCCGCGAGCGGGAATGACCGACACGCCTCGTCCGCACAGTTGTATGATATCCTTGCAGACCGTTTCGGGTTCTTTCGTCATGATAAGCATCATTTTCGAATGGCTCATACCCGATACGACATAGTCGACGGCTTGCGAAGAAATGAAGATTATGATAAGCGAATACAGCACGTTTTCGATGCTTTTCGAAACGATGCCGTTGAGAATCACGACGATAAAATCGCACGCAAGCACGAGCTTTCCTACAGATATGTGCGGCAGCTTTATGCGCAAAAGACGCGCAAGTATGTCAATGCCGCCCGTTGTCGCGCCGCTCGAAAAGACTATTCCGAGTCCCGCGCCGCACAAGACGCCGCCGAATATCGCCGCAACGAGTTTTTCGTCGCCGCTGAACAGCAGGTTGTATTTTTCGCCGACTATCTGCGTCAAATCCAGAAATCCCGACAAAAGGCTTGTCGCGACCATCGTGTGTATTATGAATTTATAGCCGAATACTTTCCATGACACTATGAACAGCGGAATGTTGACGGCAAACACGAATGCGCCTATCGGCACCGCCGGGATAAGATGATGAACTATCACGGCGATACCCGTAAGACCGCCCGTGACGAAATGCATCGGCGTTGTAAAAATCACCACGCCCACGGCATAGAGCAGACAGCCGAGACACCACAGCATAAAATCCGCAGCGAGCGAACCCGCCGCTTTCAGATTGAAGCCGTCAGTTTTTTTTGAATCCATTTAAAAAACCTCTTTTGAAGCCTTAAACGCCCGTCGGCTTATTACTATTTTATTCCGTCCGTTCGAACTGCGGCGAAAAACAGCTCGGACAGGCGTTTGAAATCTTTTTTTAGCCACAAGTATCCGAAAAGAGCCTCGAAACCGGTTGCCTTGTGATATTCGGCTTCGGTTTTGTTTTTCGGTGTGTGCGCCGACGGAGCGTTGCGTCCGCGTTTGTAAACGGATATCTCCTCTTCTGTCAGTATTGCCGTGAGCCTGTCCGCAGCCTGTGCCTGAAAAGACGCGTTTACGTAGTCGATGGCGTGTGCGTGAAGCGTTTGGACGCGTGCGTCGCCCCTGCTCAAAACAAGCGTGCGCACCATTGTTTCGTACACGGCGTCGCCCATAAACGCAAGAGTCAGTCCCGACATTCCCGCAGGGGAAACGTCCGTGCCGGACAACCCTTGCAGCATATCCGTCATTATCTCCGTCTTTTCATCAGGGCACATAGTCAAACTCCAGGTCGTAAATTATTACCGTGTCACCCTCTTTTATGCCGCGTTCGGCAAGAGAAGCAAGAATACCGGAGGATTCAAGCACCCGCTGAAAATACTGCAGCGACTCGTAGTCGTCAATATCCGTTTTGTTGAGAATTTTAAGAAGCCATTCCGCCTCCACGTAGTAGTCACCGTCGCGCACGGTTATCTTGAATCCCGAATCCTTTTTGCGTTCGAGCACTTCCATCGGCACGGGTTCGCTCTCGAAGCGGCGCACCGGCGGCAGCGTGGCAAGTTTTGCCGCCACGGCGTTTATCAGTTCCTGTGTTCCCTCGCAAATAGGCGCGATTATCTCGTAATACTCGAGTTCCTGTTCTTCGATGAATTTCCTGAAACGGGCGAGCTGCTCGTCCGTCGCAAGGTCGACTTTGTTGCCCGCCACTATCTGCGGACATTTCGTAAGCTCGGGATTGAACACCGCAAGCTCTTTGTTTATCGTTTTGAAGTCCTCTATCGGATCTCTGCCTTCACTTCCGGCGACATCTACAATATGCACCAGCATGCGGCATCTCTCCACATGACGCAGAAAACGGTGACCGAGTCCCACG
The DNA here is from genome assembly GCA_963657065.1 of bacterium. Classification (GTDB taxonomy): domain Bacteria; phylum Bacillota; class Clostridia; order Oscillospirales; family Acutalibacteraceae; genus RUG806. Next base: position 12,286 of record CAVKLD010000007.1, on the reverse strand, counting down.
CCTTCGCCCGCGCCTTCTATAAGTCCCGGGATGTCAGCCATGACAAAGCTGCTTTCGGGACCCATGCGAACCACTCCCAAAACGGGGGTCAGCGTTGTGAAATGATAGTCCGCGATTATCGGTTTTGCTTCGCTCACAACGGATATGAGCGATGATTTTCCCACGTTCGGATAGCCAAGCAGCCCCACATCGGCAAGCAGCTTCAACTCAAGCTGCACTTCCCATTCTTCACCGGGATAGCCGTCGCGCGAGAAACGCGGAGCCTGACGCGTCGGAGTGGCAAAATGCTGATTGCCCCAGCCGCCTTTGCCGCCCTTTGCGGCGATAAAAGGTTCGTCGCCGGACATATCGGCAAGCACCGCGCCCGATTCCGCTTCTTTGATTATCGTTCCGCGCGGAACTTTGATTACGAGGTCTTTGCCTTTTCTTCCGGTGCATTTGCTGCCGCCGCCGTTTTGACCGTTTTCGGCGGTGTATTTTCTTTTGTATCGAAAATCGGCAAGCGTCGCAAGGTGGTCGTCCACTGTGAAAACAATGTCGCCGCCTTTACCGCCGTCGCCGCCGTCGGGACCTCCCGATGCAATATATTTTTCTCTGTGAAACGCAACAGCGCCGTTGCCGCCGTTGCCAGCTTTTATTTTAATTTTCGCAATGTCAACAAACATAGTATTCTCCGTTTTCGCTTTTTACAGTCATATAAGTATACCACATACAAAAAGAAAAATAAATATATATTACAATTTTTTCCGTTTGCGTTTGTATAATTTCCCTCTTTTTGCACAGGGAAAACGCGCCCGTGAACCCCCGTTTCCCCCGCGCACATAAAAAGGCGGCGCTTCGCCGGAGCAAAACGCCGATGTGCCGTTGTGTTATTGTTCAAAATCCGCAAAAGCGTATCCGCGCAGAGTCGCGTCGGTGAAAGTTGCGCCTATTTGCAGAGTGCAGAGCATAAGTTCGCCGTTTACCGTCATGACGGTAAGATCTTCGCCCTCGCCGCCGAAATTTTCGATGAGCTTATACTCGTATGCGATGCGGTCGAAGAGCTTTTTTACCTCTCCCGTCGAAGTGTCGACGGAGTACACCGCACGCGTAATGTCGTTCGTTCCGAGAAAGAGTTTGCCGTCGTGCACTTCGCCGCCCTGAGCCTTTTTCACCTGCTCCGAAAATTCAAGTTCGCCGATATACTCCATCGTGTCGATGTCGTATTTAAACACGCTGCCGTAATTTCTGCCGTCGCCGGCGTATATAACGCCGTTTTCACCGTCGACCGCGACCCACGGCACTCCGTGCGTGTGGCGTTCGGGCGAGAGTTCACGGTATACGCCCTTATATTCGAGCGTTTGAGCGTCGTAAAGCGCGATAACGGGATGCTGCCACATTTTCGAATCCTCAAGCGCGGCGTAAAGCGTGCCGTTGTAAACGCTTATGCCGCCGATGTGCTTTATTCCGAGTTCTTCAAGCTCGGCGGGGATTGCGTGCAGGTTTACGGCGAGAACCTCGGAATTGTCCGCCGACACTCTTTCAAGCGCGGATTTTCCGCTGTAGATTATACTTTCGCCGTCGCTCGTTACGCCTTGTGCGCGTACAAGCGTTTCAAGTCCGACAACACCGCCGAGGTCTTCGAATTTTGCGTCGCCGCCGTTGAAAACGGAGTTTATCCCGCCGGTGAACATGAGAATAAGACTGAACATGACTGCGAAAATTCTGTTGAAAACATTGATTGCCGTTACCATTTTTCATACTCCTCTCTGTTTTAATACAATTGTAGCCGAAACGGAGCCGATTTGTCAATAGAACCACTTAAGATTGTTGCTGATTCGCTCGTTTCCGGGTGCGATTTTCAGTGCTTTTTCAGCGGCGTCGCGGGCTTTTTGCATATTTCCGATAAAGTAATATGACATCGACAGAATGTCATACGGCTTTTCGCTCCAGCTGTCGCTTTCGTTCAGGTACGCGTCGGTGCGCGTTTTTATCTTCAGCGCCCTGTTTATTAGAGCCGCCGCCGCTTCATATTCTTTTATGTCGTAGCAGAAATAAGCAAAATTCAGCCACGGCTCGCGCAAATGCGGAGCTTCGGCGCAGCTGCGCATGTACCATGACGATGCGCCGTCATTGTCGCCTGTTCGAAACAGGCAAAACGCAATGTAGCGCATCGACGCGCTTCGTTCGTCCGCCCACGCCGCGCTTTTCAGCGACAAGTGCTTTTTCAGCGTTTCGATCGCGTCCGAATATCTGCCGCGGAACATGTATTCACGTCCGAGGTAGTGCATGTTCCGGTCGTCTTCGGGACATTCCGCGACCGACATTTCCAAAAGTCCGAGGTATGACGCACGCGACTTTTTGTCATCCGCCTTGTGCAGCAGACGCACTCCGTCCGCAAAAACGGTTTTCGGTTCGCCTTCCCCCGTGTAGGTTATCACTTCGTGCACGGGATGACGCCATTCGAACGAGTGACGCGCATGAAATTTGTCCGCAGTGAATACCGTGCCCTCACGCCCGTCGGGCAGGAAATTCCACGTATAACGGTATCTTATCTTTTGTGCGCCTTTGTCGAGCGCGGATTCAATCCCGCTGCGCCAACCCGGCTCGAAAAGTTCGTCAATATCCGTCGAAATGCAAATATCCGCGTCCTGCGATACAAGCGAAAGCGCACGGTTGCGCGCCGTGTCAAACCTCCACGGCTTTATCTCTTCGCGATAAACTTTTATGTTCGGGTACGACGCGAGAATTTCCGCCGTTCGATCCTCACTTCCCGTGTCAAGGACAACTATTTCATCCGCTTCCGACATGCTTTGCGCCCATCTGTCGGCAAACTTTTCTTCGTTTTTTGCAATCGCGTATACCGCTATCTTATACGGCAAAGTCATCACCTCTTAAAATATCCGCCGCAGAAAAGATATTATCTCTGTAAAAATATCCGCCGCAAAAAAGATATCTTCCCTGCGGCGGAGTGTTTTGTGTGTCGATTGAAAGTTTTTATGTTATCAGAGAATTATGTGGTTGCGGTGGGGAGCACGAAGTTCAGCACGTAGTCGGGTGCAGTTCCCGTAATGGTTACTTCGGGCGTGTCGCCGCTTGTCACAGTGCCTATCGTGAAAGTCGGGGTCGTGCCGTCTGCGCCCGTTGCGCCGGTGGGCCCCGTAGGACCTGTCGCACCCGTCGCACCCGTCGCACCTGTCGCACCTGTCGCACCCGTAGGACCTGTCGCACCCGTCGCACCCGTCGCACCCGTCGCACCTGTCGCACCCGTTTGCCCCTGAGGTCCTGTAGGACCGGTTGCACCTACGGGACCCGGCTGTCCCTGAGGACCCGTAGGGCCTTGTGCGCCTGTCGCACCCGTTGCGCCCTGCGGTCCTTGAGGACCCTGAAGCCCCTGCGGACCTTGTGCGCCTGAAGGCCCCGGGTATCCTTGCGGACCTGTAGGACCCGTTGCGCCTGTTGCGCCGGGGATGCCCTGAGGACCTGTAGGTCCTATCATCGCGGGCGCGGGCGGCGCGGGCGGCATAGGCGGCACGGGCGGCATAGGCGGCACGGGCGGTGCAGGCTGAACGGGCGGAATTAAGGGTGAGCAGTCGCATTGCACCGCATTTCTTACCGTGGGTTCGCCAAACATGTTATTCATATTGTAATAGTACTGATATCTCGGCATGGAAAACCTCCTCTTTAAGGAAGAAATCATCTCCTTTGTCGGGCATGCGCCGTATTTTTCGATGCGCTTTTTTGTCTGCCCGCACTGTATTATACGTTACGGCGGCGGATGTGTGACAGATTTTTCCGTGAGAAAAAAAAGCATGAATATGGGCATATTCTTCAGAATACACTAATCAGGAAAGAGTTTGAAAAAGCTGGATGGGGTGCATCTAATGCAAGTGCTTTTGTGAATACATCAGGGAAAACGCAAAAGGCAATGTACAAATGGTATTACGACTTTAAAGCTAAAGTTAAATATGATTGTTACAATGAAATTATTGCTATCGCAAAAGAAAATAATCCAAATTTTAGCCTGATGGATAATATATCAAAATACGGTAGAGCAAACAAAGCTGAATTCTTTGCTGAAGTAATAGTGTTTTGCCCAAGGTGCGGGAAAAAGCTTGAATATTTTCCTGTTGGAAATGCTGCTGAAGTAAAATGCCCTTCCAAAAAGTGCATCAGGGGCAGTTCTAAAGGAATTTATGTTAATCTTAATGATTAAAGGCTAAAACCTTTTTTATACAAAATTTCATAGGTATTTTGCTATTAGGCAACCTTTAATAATCGTTTATATGCGGTTATATGAGGTTGCTTTTTTTCGTAAAATGCCTTGAAAATTCGCCATTTTGGTATTTTGGGCGGTAACTAAAAAGACAAATTGCAAGGACACGATACCTTGGAAAAAACGGAATAATTTGAAAGAAAGTTAAAAAAATGACTAACAACAAAAAATGCTGCATCATAGGAATTGACAAAAACAGAACAGTCGAGGAAAACCCCCCGGAACATTGAACGCGTCGTGCAGGGAACAAAAGAAATCGCCGCCTCCGGCGAACGCTGCTTCGTTTGCGTCATGAACAAGGCGGAAGTATACATAGCCGATTATCTTCTTTCACTCAAAGAAAACATACCCGACATCAAGGTCGACGCGCTTATCCCGTATGAAGAAAGCGCTGCGGATTGGGATGAACCGCTGCGCGATAAATATTTTCAGACAGTCGAAAACGAAAACGACGCTTTCTTTACGCTTCGTTATTACGACGGCTGTTTTGAGGATATGATAAGCGGTATCGCTGACGGCGCCCACCACGTTGTAACTGGCTTGCTGTGACTCGCCGCAAATAACAAATTGCGTCAACGCATCGGCACAAAAAAAGGTTGTTGACTTTGCACGGCGAAAATTATCACGCACACCGTCATTGTCAAAACCTTTTGTTTTTTTATTTCAATCCATGCACAACGCCTGACCGCCACATACCGAAATATGCACAACGCCCGACCGCCACATACCGAAAAAAGTTGGTAGCGACAGTGAGGCGTTGTGAGCGCATCTATAAGCGAACAGCCGAGCCGAGCGTGACTTTTTTCGGAGCGGAGAAGCAACGGAGTGAGCATTAGCGGCGAGGAACGCAGCCGCAAGCGAAACGAAGTTTGCGCCGACGCGCGGGCGGATGTCCCGCGTCACCACGCGGGACGAAGCAAAGCGGTCTTTGCGACGAGTAGGGACGGAGCTTAGCGGTCTTTGCGACGAGTTATTCGTCGCTGTAGAGCTTGTACATTTCGGCATATGTACCGTTTTTGTTCATAAGCTCCGCGTGGGTGCCCTCTTCCTCGATGCCGTTTTCGGTGAGTACGATTATGCGGTCGCAGTTTTTAACGGTGGTGAGGCGGTGAGCTATCGTCACCGTCGTTCTGCCCTCGGCAAGACGCGACAGGCTGTCGCGCACAAGGCGTTCGCTTTCGTTGTCAAGCGCACTCGTGGCTTCGTCGAGAATGAGTATCGGCGGGTCTTTCAAAAAGACGCGTGCGATTGCAATTCGTTGTTTTTGACCGCCGGAAAGTTTTACGCCGCGTTCACCGACGTATGTGTCAAAGCCGTTCGGCAGTTCCTCGATGAAGTCGAGCGCACCCGCAAGCGACGCGGCTTTTCGTATTTCTTCGTCGGTTGCGCCGTCTTTGCCGTAGGCGATGTTCTCGCGAACCGAACCGGAGAACAGATACACGTCCTGCTCCACAACGCCGATATTTGAACGCAATGAATGCAAAGTGACGTCTTTTATGTCTGTGCCGTCAATGAGAATTTTTCCATCTTTCGGTTCGTAAAATCTCGGAATAAGTGCGCAAAGTGTTGTCTTACCCGCGCCGGACGGACCTACTACGGCAAGCTGTTCACCCTTGTTCACTTTCAGCGAAAAAGCATTCAAAATATCGCGTCCGCCCTCGCCGTAAGTGAAGGTAACGTTTCTGAAATCTATCTCGCCGCCGCTGCATTTGAGTTCCGTCGCATTCGGCGAATCCTTTATATCCGGCTCTGTGTCCATGACTTCAATGAATCGCTCCACACCGGTTATTCCGCGGTAAAACTGTTCCGCAAACTGCAAAATAGAGCGAACTGACGCAAACAGTGTCGTTACGTACATGAGATAGGCGATAAGGTCAGCCGCGTTTATTTTCCCTTTGAGAATAAACAGTGAACCTACAAGCACCGTGAGAATATACATGATGCCGTCGAAGAAGCGTGATACGCAGTGGAACGCGCCCATGAGTTTATACATGCGCGACTTTATGTCAAGATATGCCAAATTGCCTTTTTCAAAGCGTTTTTCTTCTTTTTCTTCACCAGCGAAGCTCTTTACCACGTGAATGCCGAGGAGTGAATCTTCGACTGTCGCGTTCAGTTCGCCTATGCGGCGGCGGCTTTCTTTCTGCGCGTCTTTGAGCTTGCGGTTGAAGCGGTACATGGCGACAACCATGACGGGAAACAGGGCAAATATCATCAGTGTGAGCGGGACGTTGATGCTGCAAAGTATCGAAAACGAACCGACTATTTTTATTATTGCGATGAAAAATTCCTCGGGGCAGTGGTGCGCAAATTCCGTTACTTCAAACAGGTCGTGTGTGATTCGCGACATTATGACGCCGACTTTTGCATTGTTATAATATGAAAACGACAGCTTTTGCAGATGATTGAACATATCGCGCCGCATGTCCGTTTCCATTTTTGTTCCCATTATGTGGCCGCGGCTGTTCATGTAGTACATGGCTGCCGAGTCTATGCATCTGAGCAGTATGTACAGCCCGCCCGTCGTGAGTATCATTTTCAGTGTAAGCGTCATCGGTTCGCTTGTCGCGGCATTTGTTATTTCACGCACAAGCATCGGCAGAGCCAGTTCGCAGACGGTGGTCATTGACGCGCAGAACAGGTCGAAAATCATGATTCCGACATACGGTTTGTAGTAGGGCAGCAGTCTTTTGACGGCATGCAGACTTTTTCCGCGCTGCAATTTTTCGTGTTTCTCGGGAGGAGGTGTGTCCATGTCTTGTTTTCCTTTCTTTTTTCTGCAGACTGACCGGAGTTTACTCCGTGTCTGCTGCGGTTTCCGTCGTCCGGTTGATTTTATTTTACATTATTATTGTACACGCTGCGGTAAAGTTTTGCAAGCACCGAAACGGCTTTTCAGCGATATCGGGCATATGGCGCAAAAAAGACACCTTTGCAAAAAAAACCGAGCGGCAAGACCGTCAAAAAAAACACTTCGAAGCATGAAAAGCGTTTGAAGTGTTCTTTCATTGAATATTTATTTTTATGAGCCGGCATGAGAGTGCCGCCGAAGATTCGGGTCGGTTTACGCCGGTTTACGCCGGTTCGCGCCGATTCACGCCGATTCACGCCGTGGTGTTTTCGGGGAGATTTTTCGGAGTGAGCCGCGCGGGATCTTTTTCGATTGCCGGCATGCTGCCGTTCGCGACGCAATCCGCCGTTATCGTGATTTTTTCAATGGACGGGTCGGACGGTGCGGTGAACATCACGGGCAGAAGAATTCGCTCCAGGATTGCGCGCAGACCGCGTGCGCCCGTTTTGCTTTCGAGCGCGGTTTTCGCTATAAGTTTAAGCGCGTCGTCTTCGAAATCAAGTTCGACATTGTCGATGGAAAACAGACCTTTATACTGTTTTATCAGTGCGTTTTTCGGTTCTGTAAGAATCTTGACAAGTGCGTTTTCGTCAAGATTGCGCAGTGCGGTGAGTACCGGCATACGTCCCACGAGCTCGGGAATAAGTCCGAATTTCACGAGGTCGGCGGGGATGACTTTCGTCATGACCGCGTCGGATTCAAATTCCGTCTTGCTCTGAAGTTCGCTGCCGAAACCGAGCACCTTGTTGCCGAGACGTTTTTCAACTATTTTTTCAATGCCGTCAAACGCGCCGCCGCATATAAACAGGATGTTCGACGTGTCTATCTGGATAAACTCCTGCTGCGGATGTTTTCTGCCGCCCTGCGGAGGAACGTTTGCAACAGTGCCTTCGAGAATTTTCAAAAGAGCCTGCTGTACGCCTTCGCCGCTGACGTCGCGCGTTATTGACGGATTTTCACTTTTACGCGCTATTTTGTCGATTTCATCAACATAAATTATGCCGTGCTGCGCCTTTTCCACATCGTAGTCCGCCGCCTGAATAAGACGCAGAAGAATGTTTTCTACATCTTCACCGACGTATCCCGCCTCAGTGAGCGTGGTTGCGTCCGCGATTGCAAACGGAACGTCGAGAGTTTTCGCAAGCGTCTGCGCAAGCAGCGTCTTGCCGACGCCGGTAGGACCAAGCAGCAAAATGTTGCTTTTTACGAGTTCAACATCAACGTGATTTTTGCGGTAAATGCGCTTGTAGTGGTTATACACCGCCACGCTTAAAGCGATTTTTGCCTCATCCTGACCGATGACATATTCGTCGAGCTGCGCTTTTATCTCCTGCGGCTTCGGGAGCACACGCGGAGAGGGTGTTGTGCGGCGGTTCTGTTTGCGTTTTGACGGTTCGATGCCATCCAGTATTATGTTTCGGCAGTTTTCGACGCATTCATCGCAAATGTATGCCTCCGGACCTTGTATCATCATTGTAACCTGATCCTTCGTCCTGCCGCAGAAAGAACAGCGGATCTGTTTGTCGTTAACGTCGTATTTGCTCAACTGTCAGTTCCTCCGATTCAGTCGCGTTTGTAAAGAACCTTGTCGATAAGACCGTACCGGGCGGCTTCTTCCGCAGACATGAAATTGTCGCGATCCGTGTCGCGTTCGATAACGTCAAGCGGCTTGCCCGTTTCGTCGGCAAGGATTCGGTTCAGCTTTGCGCGTGTTTTCAAAATATGATCGGCTGCGATTTTAATGTCGCTTGCCTGACCCTGTGCGCCGCCGAGCGGCTGATGTATCATGATTTCGGCATTGGGGAGCGCGTAACGCTTGCCCTTTGCGCCCGCTGCAAGCAGAAATGCACCCATGCTTGCCGCCATGCCCATGCATATAGTGGAAACATCACACTTTATATACTGCATAGTATCAAAAATTGCAAAACCTGCCGAAACGCTGCCGCCGGGGGAATTTATATAGAAAGAAATATCCTTTTCGGGATCGAGTCCCTCAAGGAAAAGAAGCTGCGCCACAACAAGGCTTGCAGTAACGTCGTTGACCTCCTCCGACAAAACGATGATTCTGTCGTTGAGAAGACGCGAATAAATGTCGTATGCTCTTTCGCCCCTGTTTGTGTTTTCAATGACGGTGGGAACGAGAGACATAAAGTTCGGATATGACTGTGCCATGCTGAACATACCTCCTTGATTCGATTTAAATCGGAGGTGCTGCGCCGGGGCAACACCTCCGTGTCAGTGTGAATATGATTGGCTTTTTACCGTTTTTTATGCGGCAATAAGATTAAATTACTCTGCTGCGGGTGCGTCTGTCGCCGGAGCGTCTTCCGCTGCTTTTTTCTTGGTTGTTCTCTTTGCGGGAGCTTTTTTCTTGGGTTTTTCTTCGGCTTTTTCTTCCGAAGCCTCCAGAACGACGGCGTTGTCTGTTACGAAAGCGGACGCTTTTCTCATCTTAAGCTCTTGCACGAGCGTGTAGGTGTTTACGGCTTTCTTAACGGCATCGACATCGAGTTTGTATTTCTCCGCCATTGCGGCGTATTCTTTTTCCGTTTCCTCTTCGGAAACTTCGATGTTTTCAAGCTCGACTATCTTTTCGAGAGCAAGCTCCGTTTTTACTTCCTGAGCGGCTCTCTCTTTGTAGCTTTCCTTGAGAGAGTCGGGTGTCATGCCGATATATTGAAGATACATTTCAAACGGAAGACCCTGTGATTCAACGTTGTATTTGAAATCCGAGAGCATGTTGTCGCACGTTCTGTCTATCATGCAATCGGGAATTTCGGCGGTAATGAGGGCGGCGAGTTTGTTGAATACTTCGTTTTCAAAATCTCTCTTTGCCTTTGCCTCTTTCATCTGCGTCAGGTTCTTCTTAAGGTCGGCTTTGTACTCGTCGAGCGTGTCAAATTCGCTCACATCCTTGGCAAATTCATCGTCAAGCGCGGGGAGCTCTTTTGCCTTAAGTCCCTTGAGAGCAACCTTGAAAACGGCTTCTTTGCCGGCAAGATCCTCCGTGTATTTTTCGGGGAACGTGACGTTTACGTCGAATTCGTCGCCGACGTTGCGACCGACGATCTGATCCTCGAAGCCGGGGATGAAGCTGCCCGAACCGAGTTCAAGGTCATGATCCTCGCCCTTTCCGCCGTCGAACGCGACGCCGTCGACGAAGCCTTCAAAGTCGATAACCGCGATATCGCCCTCTTGCGCGGCTCTGCCTTCGACCGTTATTTCTCTTGCGTTTTCTTCGAGTTTTTTGTTGAGTTCCGCTTCAACTTCCGCGTCGGTGACTTCGGCGGATGCCTTCGGAGCGGCAATGCCCTTGTAACCCTCAAGCTCAATTACGGGTTTTACCGTTACCTTGCAGGTGAGTTCGGCGCCGTCCTTGCCGACAGTCTTTATGTCAAAATCGAACGGCTGGCTTACAACGTCGAGCTTTTCTTCCACGAGAACCTTTTCGTAGGCGTCGGGGAATGCGATGTCGATAGCGGTGTTGTAAAATACGTTTGCGCCGTAGATTTTCTCAATCATAGCGCGGGGAGCTTTGCCTTTTCTGAAACCGTGGACGGTAATTTTGTTCTTCTCACGAAGATAAGCTTGTTGAACGGCATTTTCGAAATCTTCCGCGGAAACGGAAATCGAAAGAGTGTACTCGTTCGTTCCTGTTTTTTCAGCTGAAACTGACATTTGTTTTCCTCCTGATTGCCCGCTTCACTGCGGTGTACACCGCGTCGGACAAATTCTTAATACATAGCCTTTCTATTATATCAGATGATTACCGATTTTTCTATAGCTAATTTGTAAAATTTTAAAAATACGGCGTTAAAGCATGACCGCTTTCGGGCAAAACGCGAGAGAATCGGACGCTACCAGCGAAAAACGAATCCCGTCGGCGGTAAAATCGGCGAACCTGCCGGTTCTGTCGCCGTGAATGTGACCGAAGTAGCACCGTTTGATTCCGTACTTTTTCAGAACCGCCGTTATCGGTTCGCATACGTTGCCGTCATAGACTGCGGGATAGTGCAAAAACACCACGGGTACGCCGCCTGTTCGGATGCCTGCCTCAATCGAGCGTGCAAGGCGTCCCGCTTCGCGGTCGATTACCTTGCGGTTTTCGTCGGAATCCGCGCCCGCCGCGTCAAAAAACCATCCGCGCGCTCCGCACACGGCAATATCGCCGACGCGGTAAGCGTTGTTGAACAGAAATTTTATCGTCGAAAATTCGTTGTCGCGTAGGAAATTGTTGAGCTTGCTCACGGTATTCCACCAGTAATCGTGGTTGCCCTTGCCGATTATCTTTGTGCCGGGCAGATTTTCGAGAAAACGGAGATCCGCCGCCGCTTCATCGAGCGTCATCGCCCACGAAATGTCCCCGGGGATAACCACGGTATCGTCCGGTTCGACAAGCGCGTTCCATTTTTCGGAGAGCCGCGCCGAGTGATTCGTCCAGCCTTTGAATATGTCCATGGGTTTGTCGCAGCCGAACGACAGATGTGTGTCGGCGATGGTGTAAAGTGCCATGTTTTTCAGTGTACCCCTACTGTGTATTTTTTTGCGTTGCGGACGGACGGCGAAAATATCGGACAGAGTGAACCGCTTGCAAACAATAAAAATTTCATCCTGTATTTTCCACGTTTTGAATGAACCGAACAGGCGCATACTTAAAACGAGGTGATAAATATGAGTAATTCTTCCAAGAAAGACGAGAAGCGGATAAAGTGCGATGCGAAAAACTGTATCCACAACTCGGCGGACTGCCGCTGCACCGCCGAATCCATCAAAGTGGGATGCTGCGACGCATGCACATGCGACGAAACGGCTTGCCGCACTTTTGAACTCGGAAAGAGCAAATAATCCGTTCCTCAACCGCCGACCGAATGACGGCAGCGGACAATCGCCAACCCTAAAAAAACGGATGTTTAATCCGGCGGTCGGCGGGTTCGGCTGCCGTCAGTTTATTCCGAGCAGCGCGTAAACCGCGTCTTCCATTTCGTCTTTCTTTACGACGCCCGTGAAACGGACTTCGGCATTCTTGAGAGCTTTAAGCTGCGACGGAGCGGAAGCGCCGGTCAGTTTCTCGAGCGCGTCCACCATGCCGAATTCGTCCGAGGGCATGTCACTGCCGCCGCCGACGGCTTCGAGGACCGCTTTTGAGAATTTGAAAGGCGAAGCGGTGGATGCAATGACGT
>CAVKLD010000006.1:0-51546 GCA_963657065.1 bacterium | reverse complement strand
ACAAAAATCAGCTCAGGCAAAACTGCTTTGCACCCGACAGCAGTTAATTTTCGAGCAATTTTCGTTTTTTGAGGTGCTTCTCTTGCTGACCGGGGTCAAGACGAAAAGGGCGAAAAGTGCCGAAAAGGGACGCTGACGGGCGGCATGGGTTCGACTCACTTCAGCTTATTAACAAAAAAAGCAACTGCAGCGCACTTCACACAAGACAAAAAAAATACTCTGAGCGGCAACATATTTTTATATCCGACCTCTCTTTTTCGGAGAGGTTTTTTGTTTTGCGATAACCTCATCGGCGTGCAAAACAAAATATTCGAAATACCGGCATAAAAAATCCCCCTCCGTTATCGGGAGAGGGATTTGTTTAGCTGCTATGGAATCAGAATGTGAAATTCGAATATTTTACTGTGTCAACACGGCTGAACGTTGCGTCGCCAACCTTGAAACCCTTACCGGAAATATCAACGCCGTCCATTCTTCCGTCGATGGCGAATTTATAGTTAACACTCATCTCTAAGAAGGAGAGCTTAAGGGTTTCTCTGTCTACAGTAACCTTGACTGTGGGCTCAACATAGTCGAGAGAGTACTTTCTCACACAAGGTGTGGTAAGCGTGTCATCGTCAGCAACCCACTTGCGGAACCATCTGTTGCCAAAACCGTCCTTGCTTTCGTTGAAAGCATTATAGAACGCAGCACCGGAAACGACGGGCATAATATCCGCAATATAATTTTCTTTCTCAACATACGCGCTGTTGTCAACCGTGAGCTTCGCGTCATCGAAATCGTTAAGAACAATCGTAATCACATAGTTGTCGTTCTCGTCAACGGCGCAGGACGCAACCTTTATTGCGCTCGTATCGGCAAGTGAACAGAAATCAATGTTATCAAGCGCAGCCTGCGTATCCGCTTCAAACGTTTCAGTCTTGTTAGTTGCATTGAGGTTTACAAGACCGAGAATGCGTTTCTCGTGCTGTTTGTTTATGTCGCCCGTGGTTGTCGACGAGTATGTCTTGGTATAACCCGCGTTGTACTTGGCAACGGTTTTAAGAGCGTTCTTGTAAGCGTGAAGAATTTCGAACTCTGTACCGGGCATAAGAAGCAAATCTTTTGCCGTGTAGTTCTCAAGACCTACCGAAATGCGAAGAATGTATCTCGCGTCGCCGACTGTTACCAAACCGTCGCCGTCAACGTCCGCAGCGCACTGAGAAAGATCCGTCGGAAGATCAATCTTAACAGCGATACGAAGAGCAAGTCTTGCGTCCGCAACATCGACAACGCCGTCGTTGTCAACATCGCCGAGGTTGTAGCATTCGTCTACAAGGTAACCGGCTGTTTTCAGCTTCTCAAGCACTTCGGAGCCGGAATATGCATAAATTCTCGGGACATAGTAGGTACCTTCGCCGTCCTCGCCCTCCTGAAGTTCAGCAAGAGCAAAGCAATTTTCGCCGAATTCCTTAACGGAAACGGGAACTGTTATCGAAGAAACAACGTATGTATAACCTTCTTCGGCACTCGTAACGTAGTTGCCGAGGAAAGCGTTTTCCGCAATCGAGGTAACAGTATTGGGAATCCTTACATGAGCTTTTTCGGAATCGCTCTTGTACTTGACAAGGATTTTGCCTATGATGAAGAACTCGCCGGCATAGTCCTCAAAATACGGAGTACCGACAAAAGCATCCGCGCCGACTTCGGTAACTTCACCGAGATCCGAAAACTCGACATCGGCAAGAGAAGCGCAGTACTTGAACGCGCCGTCGCCGATCGTGTCAACATATTTTGTCACAACAACCTTCTTTATATTGTCGTTGTAAGCGAAAGCACCGCCGCCGATTGCGGTAACATTAAGAGGAAGAGTAACCTCTGCATCCGTGCCCTTGTACGCAATAAGCGTAGTGCCGAGCATTACATAGTCGGGGTTCTTGCGGGAGCCGCATTCACTGTACCATTTTGTGTATTCGAGAGCACTTCTCATAACATCGAGTTTTGCATCCTCGTTAAGCGTAATGGTATCAAGAGAGTAACAATCATAGAAGGCATATTCTTTCAGAGTAACGTCACCCTTAAAAACAACTTCGGTGAGCGAATCGCAATACGCAAACGCATTCTCACTGAGAGTTATGTTACCCTCAAAGGTAACTTTTTCAAGAGCGGGAAGATTCGCAAAAGCATACGCTTCGATCAGCGTGATATTTGCGGGGACTACGATCGACTTGACATTTTCAAGAAATGCGAGATCGGGGACGCCGGCTGCATATCTGAAAGCATCTTCATCAACGCTTGTGTATGCCGCGCCGTACTTGGGGTGCTTCACCGGGAGCGTAAGCACGCCGTCCTCGCCTATTTCACCGCTGTACGATGAAACGGCGTACGTTCCGTCGCTTTTTGCCCTGTAGTAAAAATCCTCATCGGCCGCATATGCAACAGCCGCACATGAAATGATCATAAGAGCCGCAAGCACAAGGGAAAGTAGCTTTTTTGATACAGATTTCATAAAATTTTCCTCCTGTTTTTTCGATAACAAAATATCATTCGCCTTTTACGCCGCAATGATACTATGCACTCCTTGATTATAGCGCATGCTATCCGACATGTCAACTGAAAATGTAAAAATTATTTTCAATTTTCCCACTAAATTTTTCCGCAGCGGGAAAAATATGGCTGCAAACGCCGCATTTTTCCGCTTATGAGAGAACGGCGGCAAGTTTTTCGACCAGTGACGACGCACGCGTCATCGAAATGTTGTTGCAGTAGAGAACGTCGACGCTGCCGCCGGCTGCGGCTTTTGCCGTGTCGACAAGCGCGTTGAGCGTTCCGGTATAGTACCTGTAATCCACCACATAAACGTACTTATAATGGTATGTAAAAAGCGGAGCTATTGCGTTGCCGAACGACTCTTTGACGAGTATCAGCGCATCGCCGGATGTCATATCGGTGTTTTCGATAACCGTAAACGGGTTGTCGCCGTAAATAAAAGCACTGTACTTATACGCGGGTTTGCTGCTTTCGGCATTGTAAATCATAGGCGTTACGAGTGTATTGCCGGATCTCTCCGTAACGGTCATTTTTGTGTTACAGGGAGGCGTATAGGTATCAACGACATCGGGTTCGTTTCCGAGCGCGGGATCGTTTCCGGAATCCTTGTAAAAACTGCCGAGGAAATTATCGAATGAGCGCACCGTGTAAGATGAAAGCGGCAACGCCTGAATTCCCTTGACCTCGCAAAAACGCACGTACGCATAATATGCACCGAGTCCCGTCCAATGGTGATCGGTACGGAAATAGACGTATTCGTCCTTGTGAGCCTTCATTGTGTCGAATATCTCAACGCGTTTTACATTCTGATTCATTGAGCCTTCCATGTAATCGATGGCTTTCTTCTGATCGGAAACATTCAGTTTTTTGCGCACGCGCTCGTCAAGCGTGATATCAATCGACGTAGGAACTATCATACTGTAGACCGTCGCTCTGCCGCCGAGCGTGTTTCCTGCGGCGTTAACCGCGGCGACATACGCATCGGACGCAGTCTGGTTGAAATTGTAATACTCGTAGCCGCTGTTGCCTGCGACGATAATCGAATCGAGAGTTTGCACTATTCCCGTATACTCGCCCTGCTGCTCCGTTGTCGACGCGGCGGTCGTATCGGGTGCCGTAGTGTTCACGGCGGTCGCGGACTGCGATTCGGACGATGAAACAGCGGAATCCGCAGATGTGTCGGACGAGGATGAATCGACAGCGGTATTGGGCGCATCGGGAATTTCATCGCCCTGCTTCGCCTCGTTGAAGCCTTTGAGAACGGTAGCCGTACCGAGGATATGCTGAATTTTCGAGTTCATTTCGACGAGCGTATCTCTGAACGGCACAGTGTCGGAAAACCACGAAGCGATATCCGAAAAATATGCGCCACTCAGCAGAGAAGTTACGCTGAACTCGGGAAATTTCGCAAGCTCGCGCTTCTCGGCTTCACTTACTTTCGGACGAAGCGGCAGGATAAAAGCCGCAAAACTCAGGGCAAGGATAACCGTACCGGTAACTGCGATACGGATAACTTTCGTTTTTGTACTGTAGGTGTTGTTTTTCATTTTTGCTCTCTCCAACCGAAGGAATTATATTAAAACTGGAAGTAAAGAAACGGGTTATATGAGTCGCCGACGAGAGAAAGGCACGAAAGAATAAACATAAATGCGGGCATGAACACGGCGGGCACCGTATCGACAACGTTTGCCGCGACGGACGTCGACGCCCGTTTTCTGAGCTGCATGCCGATGTTTTTTGCAATCGGGGTACACGCAAAAACAGCTATTATGAAAAATACCACGTAGCCGAGTGCAAATGTGCGCGACTCATACGTCGAAAGCGAATTGCCGTTGAGGCAGAACATGCCCTTAAGCACCGTGCCAACGAGCGACAGGTCGGTGAATTTGAAAAATATCCAGCCGAAATACACCGCCGCCAACGTAAAAAATCTGCCGACTCCCCTGTGCGCTTCGAAAAACTTTCCGAGGAACAGCTTTTCGATTACAAGCAGCACGAAGAAATAAAGTCCCCACAGAACAAAATTCCAACTCGCGCCGTGCCACAGTCCCGTAAGAGTCCAGACTACGAACATATTAAAAATCTGACGCGCCTTGCCCTTTCTGTTGCCGCCGAGCGGGATGTAGACATAGTCGCGGAAAAACGTACCGAGCGACATGTGCCAGCGACGCCAGAATTCGGTGACGGAATACGAGATGTACGGATAATCAAAATTCTCTTTATAGTGGAATCCGCAGACAAGTCCCATACCGATAGCCATATCGGAATATGCGGAAAAGTCGAGATATATCTGAAGCATGTAAAACGCCATTCCCATCCACAATGTAAGAGCCGAACGCCCTTCAAGCGAACTGATATTGGCGGCAAGCATCGAACTCTCCGCGATATTGGCATCGGTGACAAGAAGCGCATCGACAACCGCGCCGCATGCGTTCGCAAGAACAGCCTTTTTCGCAAGTCCGAAACAAAATCTGCCGACGCCCCTGCTCATGTCGTCGAGGTTGCTTGTGCGTTCGGTAAGCTCGTTTTCCACGTCGCCGTAACGCACAATGGGTCCCGCCACGCACTGATGGAAAAGACCCGCGTAGAGCAGAACTTTCCAAAATGACTTTTGCGCCGGCACTTCCCTGCGGTACACATCAACAACATATGTAAGCAGCTGAAACGTGTAAAAAGATATGCCTATAGGCAGCGCAACGTGCGGAACAGCGATTATTTCCCTGCCGGCGACAGCGTTTATGTTTTCGATAAAGAAACCGATATACTTGAAGTAACCTATCGCGCCGATGCACACAACCGCCGCGGCAGCCATCGCAACATGACGCTTTCCCTCCGTTTCGGCTCTGTCTATCATCCGCGAAAACAGCCAGCACAGCCATGACATTGCGACGAGCAAAAGCACGTAAACAGGTTCTCCCCACGCGTAGAACACGAGAGAGAAAACAAGCAGGATAATGTTGCGCGTTTTTATTGTTTTTGCCGTGAAATAGAGAATCAGATTTGCGGGCAGAAATGCCAGTAAAAATACAAGTCCCGAGAATACCATAACCGTTTTCGCCTTTAGCCTATAATTTATATTTTTTAGCAGGCACTATTATACTTCCAAACATCACAAAAAAGCAAGCATGTAAACGTTAATTTTAATTTTCGTCACTTTGCACAAACGAGTCGCGTCAAAGTCCCTGCGTTTGCGTATTTCTTTGACTCAAAAGCAGTGGAGGCAAAGCCGTCCGCATGCGTATGCCGACGATATCCGACAGCGTCGGACACCGACTGAATATTCTCTTCGGAATCACGACATAAAATCAACCGCGATCCCGACAAAAAACGAACGCGTCGGTCGACTCGGGCGGCGATGATGTTTGCTCGGCGGCACACGTGTGCGGCTGCGCCGTTTTTTTGACCGAATGCGGATTTTTTCGCTATTGTTTTTTTTGAACATCCGTGCTATCATAAAGTGGTTATACATTTTACGCCAGCAAACACAGAGGGAGTAGAAGAATGAATAAAGTTTTACGTCTGCTCAAACCGCACGTAGGGACGCTCATTTTGTCAATAGTTTTTGCAACTATAAATACCGTAATGCAGTTGCTTCTGCCCGTATACACACGCGACATGCTCTCGGAGGGTGTGCTTAAAGGTGATATGGGTAAAATAATGCAAATTGCGTTGATAATGCTCGGTTTTTCGGGCGCAGCCATAATAACATCCATTCTGAACACATATTTTTCGACAAAAACATCCGTCGGCTACGCAATTTCCATGCGTACATACATATTTGAAAAGGTAAGCCGGCTCTCGCAGAGCGATATCGACAAAATCGGCGTCGCTTCGCTTGTAACACGCACAACAAACGATGTACGTCAGGTGCATGACGTTGTGCTCGGCACGCTCAAGTCGCTCGTACCGCTGCCTATAATGCTTATCGGCGGATTATACATGATTTTCACCACAAACGCCGCTCTTGCGAAAAAAGTACTCTGGTGCATCCCGGTTTTGGCGGTTTTTGCGATAGTGCTTATCGCAGTGGTTATGCCGATATATTCAAAAGTGCAGAAACTCGTTGACAAGATGAATCAGATCATGCGCGAGAAAATCGGCGGAATAAGGGTCATACGAGCTTTCAACCGCACCGAATACGAAGACAGACGTTTTGCCGAAACAAACAAATCGCTTACCGATATCTCGCTGAAAGCGGCGCGGATTATGGCGTCGGTAATGCCGTTTTTGACAGCGGCGATGTATGTTTTTGTTTGCGCCATCGTATTTTGGTGCATTTCCGATGCGAACAACCTGGATCCTGTAGCGGATTACGAAACGATAAACGCAACGATTCCCAATATGTACCAGTTCATCACATATTTTTCGCTCGTTTTGACCTCCGTAACTTCCGTCGTGAGTCTTGTCCTTTCGATTCCGCGCGCATCGATATCGGGCAGAAGAATCGGTGAAATAATTGACGCGGTGTCCGACATCAAAGAGCCGGATACGCCGATTGCTCCCGCCCCGGAAGATGCCGGAAAAGTGGAATTCCGAAATGTCTGTTTCAAATACAAACCGGTTCCGGAGAAAAAGAAGAAAAAACGCTTCGCCGCCAAAAAGACAAACGAAAAGAAAAAATCGACGCCGACCGCCGGCATCTCAAATAACGCAGGCAACTCGGATAATGCCGGCAGCACCGTAAAACGGGAATTTGAACTTCACGACATATCGTTTGCGTCCGCGCCCGGCGAAACAACGGCGATTATAGGAATAACGGGATCGGGCAAAACGACGCTTATGAATCTGATTCCGCGTCTGTACGACGTTACGGACGGAGAAGTGCTCGTTGCCGGGGTCAATGTAAAGGACATAGGCGAGGCGGAACTGCAAAAACGCATCGCCGTCGTTCCGCAGCAGGCGTATCTGTTCAGCGGCACGATAGCCGACAATATAAGGTACGGCAAGCCGGATGCCACGGATGAGGAAATCTGGCGCGCGCTCGAAATAGCTCAGGCGAAAAGTTTCGTGGCGGCAATGCCGGACGGCATAAACAGCTTCGTTTCGCAGGCGGGCAAAAACTTTTCGGGCGGTCAGAAACAGCGTCTGGCGATAGCGCGTGCAATCATAAAAAAACCTGAAATCATTTTGTTCGACGACTCTTTCTCCGCGCTTGACCTCGCGACTGATGCGCGTCTGAGGGCATCTTTGCGCGACAATCTCACCGATACCAACCTTATGATAGTAGCGCAGCGCGTGGGCACTGTGATAAACGCCGACAGAATAATAGTCCTCGACAATGGCAAAGCCGTGGGACAGGGCACGCATAAAGAACTTATCCGCACTTGCGCCATGTACAAGGAAATCGTTGCCACGCAACTGTCGGAAGAAGCGGTAAAGGAGGCGGAAGAAAATGAGTAAAAACGTTAAAAACGGCATTCCCGACTCCGCTTACGAGAGCAAGTATGCAGCCTACCGAAAAGAAAACTCGAACGACGCAAAACCGGAAAACGCAAAAGGCACTCTCATCAGATTTTTAAGCCTTATCAAACCGCACGCAATACCGATGATAATCGTTGTACTGTCGGCAAGCGCGTCTTCACTGTGCAACGTAATTTCGCCGGAATATATCGGAGAGGTAATAAACCAGCTGCAGGATTTGATAACCGGCAGACTGAACGGCAAAGAAATTGTTTTCGACAGCTGCATGCCGACAGTTTACCGACTCGCCGTCATATACGGCATTTCGAGCATTTTCACGTTTTTCCAGGAATTTTTCTCGGCGGGAGTTTCGCAAAAACTCGTCTGCTCACTCCGTGAACGGCTGAACGCCAAACTGTCGCGGCTGCCGCTCAGTTATTTCGACAAACAGACAAAAGGACAGGTAATATCAAAGATAATCAATGACATCGAAAACGTCAGTTCGAGCCTTCAAAGCAGCATTCTCACCGTCATGACGGGAATTATTCAGGTCATAGGTTCTCTTGTTATGATGCTTCGCACGGGCAATATCTGGATGACGCTCGTTGCAGTTTGCCTCGTTCCGTTTACGGGTACAATTTCCTATAAAGTATCAAAAATATCAAAAAAATGGTTCAAAAAATACTGGGATACGATGGGCGACATGAACGGTCATATAGAAGAGATGTATGCAGGACACACGATAGTGCGCATCTTCGGCCATGAGCGTCAATCCGTGGAAGAGTTCAGAAGCATAACCGAACGTCTTGGGAAAACGTCGTTCACCGCGAACATGATTTCGGGCATTTTAAGTCCGGTTCTTTCGCTTTTCAAAAACCTGAGCTATATTTCATTGTGTCTGCTCGGAGGATATTTCGTGCTCGGCACGGCTCAAGGGTCGATTCCCGGAACATTCAAGCTCGGCGATATATCGAAGTTTCTCTCGTACTCCTCGTCGTTCTCGTCACCGATAGTCAACATTTCGTCCATCATAAACAAGATACAGTCATCGTTGGCATCAGCGGAAAGAGTATTTGCGCTGCTTGACGAACCGGAAGAAAAAACCGACGTGACGACGTCCGAACAGGCAAAAACCGACTGCGGCAGGATAGAATTCAAAGATGTATCGTTCAGATATATCGAGGACAGACCTCTCATAGACGGCTTAAATATTTCCGCTCCGGCGGGTTCCGTCACGGCTATAGTCGGTCCTACAGGCGCAGGAAAAACCACAATAGTAAATCTTTTGATGCGTTTTTACGATGTAAACTCCGGTCATATTTATCTTGACGGCACCGACATTTACACGATGAGCCGCAACAAACTGCGCTCAAACTTCGGCATGGTGCTTCAGGACACATGGCTTTTTAAGGGAACAATCACCGAAAACATTCGCTACGGCAACGAAAACGCGACCGACGAAGACATCGTCAACGCGGCGAAAACGGCGCAGATATACGACTACATCATGAATCTCCCAAAAGGCTTTGATACGGTTCTGACCGAGGAGGGCACAAATATTTCTCAGGGGCAGCGTCAGCTGCTCACCATCGCACGCGCAATAACGGCAAATCCGAAAGTGCTGATTCTTGACGAAGCCACTTCATCCGTCGACACAAAAACGGAACAGCTCATTCAGCAGGCAATGAACAATCTGATGAAAGGCAGGACAAGCTTCGTCATCGCGCATCGCCTTTCAACCATTAAAAACGCCGACAACATTCTCGTAATGAAAAAAGGCGCAATAGTGGAACAAGGTACGCACGACGAACTTCTCAAGGCGAGCGGTTTCTATGCGCTGCTCTACAACTCGCAGTATACCGACGGCATACCGCCCGAGGACTGATAATAAAAATCCGCAAAAATCATACGGCAAAAATCATGCTTCAAAAGAAAGGATAACAATCATGCTTAAAAACATTCCGCAAATCATATCTCCCGAACTTCTCAAAATTCTCTGTGAAATGGGTCACGGCGACGAAATAGTCATCGGCGACGGCAACTTCCCCGCAGCATCCAACGCCAAACGCCTTATAAGAATGGACGGCCACGGTGTACCCGAAGTACTCGATGCGATGCTTAAGCTCATCCCTCTTGACACGTATGTCGAGAGTCCCGTAATGCTCATGGCTACGACACAAGGCGACCCCACGCCGGAAATCTGGGACGCTTACGAAAAAATCATCACGGAAAACAACGGCGAAACAAATATTTCTCAGATCGAGCGTTTCGACTTCTATGCAAGATCAAGAGAGGCGTATGCGGTTATCGCAACGAGCGAAAGCGCACTCTATGCGAACATCATACTCAAAAAGGGCGTCGTAAAATAATCGCCGCAGAGGAGAAAAAAATGTCAAAACGTGTTTTAGCTTTTGATTTCGGCGCATCAAGCGGCAGAGCCATCCTCGGCACGCTTGACGACGGAAAAATAACACTGAAAGAGATTCACCGCTTTTCCAACGATCCCGTAACGGTCAACGGAACGTTTTACTGGGACGTTCTGCGCCTTTTCCACGAAATAAAGCAGGGGCTTCTCAAAGCGAAGCGCGAGGGCGGATTTGACAGCATCGGCATCGACACATGGGGCGTCGATTTCGGTCTGCTCGATAAAAACGGCGTGCTGCTCGAAAACCCCGTTCATTACCGCGACAGCCGCAATTTCGGCATGGTTGACGAAGCGGCGAAGCTGATAAGCCGTCGGGAAATGTACGGCATCACGGGCATTCAGTTTATGGACTTCAACACGGCGTTTCAGCTGTTGAGCATAAAAAAGAACCGTCCCGAACTGCTTGAACGGGCAGCGAGTCTACTGTTCATGCCCGACCTTTTCGCTTACTTCCTTACGGGGAACAAAGTCAGTGAATATTCGATTGCCACAACATCACAGCTTGTTGACATAAAAACTCGCGGGTGGAGCGGCGAGATGATAGAAAAACTCGGACTGCCGAGCCGCATTTTTGAAAATATCGTTCCGGCGGGAACGGTAACGGGATACCTGAGCGATGAAATCTGCGAAGAACTGGGCATTGAAAAAGTGCCCGTGACAGCGGTATGCGGTCACGACACGCAGTCGGCGGTAACGGCTGTGCCGTCGCAGGCAAAGGACTTTGCGTTTATAAGCTCCGGCACGTGGTCGCTTTTCGGAACGGAAACGGACGCGCCGATAGTCAGTGAAAAGTCATATTCTTTCAATGTCACAAACGAAGGCGGCTACGGCTATTCGAATGTTTTCCTCAAAAACATCTGCGGACTGTGGCTCATTCAGGAAAGCCGCCGCCAGTGGATACGCGAGGGAAAAGAATTTTCATACGCTGAACTTGAAAAAGCCGCTCTCGGCGAAAAGCCGTTTGCATGTTTCATAGACCCCGACGCGCCCGAATTCGGCACACCGGGCGATCTGCCGTCACGCATCGCGGACTACTGCCGCCGCAAGGGACAGCATGTTCCCGTCTCGGTCGGCGAAACGGTGCGGTGCATCTACGAAAGCCTTGCGATGAAATACCGTGCGGTCCTTGAGGGCATCGAAGAATGCGCCGGTAAAAAATACGAACACATAAACGTTGTCGGCGGCGGAACAAAAGACACACTTTTATGCAAAATGACAGCAGAATCCTGCGGCGTGCCCGTTTTTGCAGGACCGATTGAGGCAACCGTCATGGGCAACGTCGCGGTACAGCTTATCGCATGCGGTGAAATAGGCGATGTCGCCGAGGCAAGAAAAATTGTCGCAGACAGCGAGAGCCTGAAAAAATACATTCCCGAAAACACGGCGGAATGGAACGCGGCATACGAAACATACAAAAAAGTCACCGCTGAAAAATAACACGGAGCACCGAACGCAATCAAATGGAACTAACCGATATAAACTATATTAAACGTCTGCTCGGGCGTCACGGCTTCACCTTTTCGAAAGCTCTCGGTCAAAATTTCATCACCGACCCCGCAGTATGTCCGCGTATGGCGGAATTATGCGGAGCAAAAGCCGATGACGGCGTGATAGAGATAGGTCCCGGCATAGGCGTACTCACAACGGAACTCTCAAAAAGGACAAAAAAGACAGTCGCGATAGAACTTGACACGCGCCTTATTCCCGTGCTTGCCGAAACGCTCACCGACTGCCGCAACACGGAAGTCATAAACGCCGACGTGCTCAAAACCGACCTAAACGGACTCATTTCTGAGCATTTTCCCGGAATGCGTGTTTTCGTGTGCGCGAATCTGCCGTACTATATCACTTCCCCCGTCATAATGTACCTGCTCGAGAGCGGACTGCCGATAGACAGTCTTACCGTAATGGTGCAAAAAGAGGCAGCCGAAAGACTGTGTGCGCCGGTAGGCTCACGTAAGGCGGGCGCGATTACCGTCGCGGTAAACTACTATGCGGCGGCGCAGCACCTGTTCGACGTCGGACGCGAATGCTTCATGCCGTCCCCGAACGTCGACAGCGAAGTAATAAAACTCTCTGTCAGGGAAAAACCGCCGATAGACGTTGCGGATGAAGATTTTTTCTTCAGAGTCGTAAAAGCCGCTTTTTCACAGCGCAGAAAAACGGCAGCAAACGGTCTGTCATCGATGCTCGGCATATCAAAAAACGACATCGGCGATGCGCTGACATCATCGGGACTGCCGTTATCGGTGCGAGCCGAAGCACTTACGATGGAGCAGCTCGGCACACTTTCGAATAAACTGCGGGAGATAACAAATGGCTGAATTTATTGTATTTGAAGGACTTGACGGAACGGGAAAAACCACGCAGGCGGCTCTTTTCGCAAAGGCTCTTGAAGCACGCGGCATTAAAACGGCAGCGACCGCCGAACCGACGGATATGCCTTCCGGCAGATTTTTAAGACGCATTCTGTCCGGAGAGATAAAATCGTCCCCATGGAGCACTGCTGCGTTGTTTTTTGCGGACAGAATACAACACAACTGCGCCGAGGGCGGCATAAACGATTTGCTCGAAAAAGGATACACCGTAATTTCCGACAGATATTATTACTCCACTTTTGCGTATCAGGGCAGCGAAACCGACCTTGACTGGGTCGTGGACATGCACTATTCCTGCCCTGTCGTAAGACGTCCCGACCTTGTCGTTTTTCTTACAATGGAAGTGGATGAATGCCTGAAAAGAATCAACGCAAACCGTCCCGCCGATGCTATAGAAATTTACGAAAACGCAGAATCCCTGTCGCGTACAAAAACGCTTTTTGAAAAAGTATTCGAAGAAATAAAAGACAGGGAAAACATCGTATGTGTGGATGCCTCCGGCACGGTCGAAGAAGTTCACAAACGCATTCTCGACGCGTTTGGCAACAATTTTCCCAAAAAAAAGGACACTCGACAGACATGAATAAAAAATATCTGCTTTTTGATTTTGACGGTACTGTCATCGACAATTCCGTGGGCATATACAACTGCATACGCTATGCGCTCAACAAAATGAACGTACCCGTTCCGAGCGAAAACACGCTGCGCAAATTCATCGGACCGTCGCTTTTTGACAGTTATAACAATTACTGCGAAAGAAACGATGCAAACGCGGCAAAATTCGTCGAACTGTACCGGGAACGCTACTCCCCTGTCGGATACCTTGAAACACAGCTGTGCGACGGAATAAAAGACACTCTCGAAAAATTAAAAGCGAACGGTCATGTTCTCGCGGTATGTTCGTCGAAACCGCTTGAATTCGTAAAAAAAATAGCGGACAAACTCGACATTGCCGCGCTGTTTGACTTCTACTCATGCCCCGGGTTTGCCACGCACAACTCCGACAAGCGTCTGCTCATTGAAAACGCCGTGTCGTATTTCGGTGCGGACAAAACGGATATTCTGATGATAGGCGACACAAAATTCGACATAAATGCCGCAAACGGCGCGCATGTCGATTCGCTCGGCGTGCTCTACGGCTTTGCGGAAAACGGCGAATTGGAAAAGTGCGGCGCGACCGCGCTTGCCGACACACCGAACGATGTCTACAGGGTGATAACGGAATGGAAAAACTGAAGCACTGCGTCATTTTCGGCGCGGGAAAATACGATTCGTTCGCGCCGTGCATCCCGGAAAACGCGTTTGTCATTGCCGCCGATGCAGGGCTGAAAAAGTGCGCCGAATACAATATCGCGCCCGATGTGATTCTGGGCGATTTCGATTCTCTCGGCACGATTCCGCACACCGGGAACGTAATCCCGCTGCCGGTCGAAAAAGATGTCACTGATACGTTCGCTGCAGTCGAAACAGGCAGAAAAGCCGGCTGCAACTCTTTTCTGATATACGGCGGCATGGGCGGACGTCCGGACCATTCCATGGCAAATTACGCTCTGTGCGCGTCGCTTTCACGCGAGGGCATGCGCTGTTCGCTGTTCGGCGACGGTTACGAAGTGACGGCGGTTACAAACGGCAAAACGGAGCTTCGCGGCGCTGTCGGCGATACCGTTTCAGTGTTCTCTTTTACCGAAAAAAGCGAGGGCGTCACATACACGGGATTAAAATACTCTCTCAACAATGCTGCGCTTGACAGCTTTTTCGCGCTCGGAGTAAGCAACGAATTTTCCGACACAAAAGCGACCATTGAGGTAAAAAAAGGCACGCTGTTAATCATGAGGGAGCGAAATCAACGGTAATTTTCGATTTTTCTATTGACAACGACAAAAAAATGCTGTAATATTAGCGTAAATCCGAACAGGGGTGCTGTAAAAGGCTGAGACGGAGTTTTCCGAACCCTTTAACCTGATATGGGTAATACCGGCGTAGGGAGTTTAGAATAATACACCTGAAGTGTTTTTTATCCGTGCGCCGTCCCGCGTGCGGATAATTTTATTTTCAGAGGTAAAAAACAATGGCAAATCAAAGAAACCCGCAACTCATGCTCCTCGTTGAAAGCGCAATAATGCTTGCTCTTTCGATTGCGCTCAGCTTCATCGTCATCTGGGAAATGCCGATGGGCGGCAACGTCACGCTTCTCAGCATGCTCCCGCTGTGCCTTCTCTCCGCAAAATACGGCATAGCAAAGGCTCTTCCCGCCTCATTCCTCTATTCGCTTTTTCAGCTTGCAATGGGATTTTTCAAAGGCAACGTCTTTACCGGCATCAAGGACGCATCGGTAATCGCGGTAATCATACTTTTCGACTATATCGTTCCGTTCACGAATCTCGGCCTTGCCGGCATGTTTAAGAAAATCAAACCCGCAAAATTCCCGGAATTCGGCATTCTTCTCGGTATCGTCCTCGTTATATTCATTCGTTTTGTCTGTCACTATCTCACCGGTATAACGGTATGGAGACAGTACGCTCCGGAGGGACAGTCGAAATTCATTTACTCTCTGCTCTACAACGGTCAGTACATGCTGCCGGAACTTATCATGACATCGGTTGCAGCGGGCATTCTCGTAAAAGTCCCTGCCATCAAGAAGATAATCGAAACCTGAATACAACCGGCATTTTACGCGCCGCACCGAGCCTTGTGTGCGGTGCGGTTTTCTTTTTTTTTGCCGGAAAAAACCCAAGCTGGCAAAAGTCGAATCTGCGCCGCCTGACGGCACAACTTTCGGCGTTTTCGCTTTTTTTATTGATGTTCTTTCAGATGCCCTTTAAGTCGGATTAAGGCTTCATGTGTACAATGACCGGCGTGCGTCAAACTGCAAACCGCTTTTTACGGCGCAACGGCGCAAACGCGTCCGCCGCACATCACACGCGAGCGCAAAATCCATCATTTTGCCGAATTGCTTGCGCTGCATTAAAAAGTCCTTGCAAAAATACCGCACAGGTGCTATTATCTATTTGAACTAATAATCGGAGGTTAAATCACATGAGTGAAGAAAACAAAAACGCTCTCAATCCCGAAAACGCCGGGTCTGAACCGACAGACGGCGGTCAGAGCGACGCAAAGCTCAACGAGGAACTTGAACAGCTTCGCGAAACTTTCCAAAACACATATAACGAAACCGCGGCGCAAACCGACAGCAACGGCGAAGAGCCGGCTATTCAAGGACTTGACTACAGCGACGAAGACACCAACGGCAACGAATCGGAACAGGACGATGAGGAAGCACCTTACGACATGTCCGAACCGCATTACGGCACAAGAAAAACCAAGAAAAAGCACGTGTCGGGCGGTTATGTCGCCTGTGTTGTCATCATGATAATTTCTCTGCTTTCGACGGCATTTCTCGGCACCCTTGTTTTCGAAATGCTCGCCGTGCCGGATATGGCATACTATATGAGCAACTGTCTGAAAGCGGCGTCGGCGGAAGATGCGGCGGACAAAGTGACATATTACACTGCCGCGCTTGAAGTGTGTGCTTCCGGCAGCAGTCTTGAATCAAAGCGTCAGGAGCTTATAGAAAACATCACGGTTTACACGTGCGAATCCGAGGGTTATTCCGCTGCGAAGACGTTCTTTGACGAAAACGGCACAGAGGACATGAAAACCTCGCCAAAGACAAAGGCATTCGTTGAATTTACACAGGTCGGCGATAAGATAGCCGAAATAGCCGACAAGGCGTTTGATGCCGTTCAGCCGTACGTAACGCAGGACGGCGACCCGGATTTTGAATCTGTCGCGAAAGAATTGGGCGCAACCGACGTTATCCTCACGGACATCGAGAGCGCACTCAAAGACATTTACGACGGTTCTGTTTACGCCGAAACGGCAAAATCCGAAGCGGAAGTCCAGCTTTCTTCAAAAAGCTACCTCGCCGCTTATCAGACTCTGAGTGATATGGGCGCGTCATGCCAAACGCTGCTTGAGCGCACCGCCGTCATGCTCTACAGCAACGGCTATGCATATGAAGCGAATATCATCACGGAAAACTACATGACGGAGGAAATGCTCGCATCACCCGTCACGGCTGAATTTACGCAGATGCAGGAAGACTTACAGTCGGCATCCGCATTCACGGGCGATGTATTCACCTTAGCTTCGATTGAATTTACCTCAGGCAAAACAGCGTCCGACGATTTCACGTCGCTTGTAACAGGCGACGGATTGAGCGACAGCGTCATTTCCTCGATAGCATCGCTTATATCAAGCATTGTTGACGCTCTCAAGGAAGAACAGGACGCAAACCTCACAAAGGCGTCATCTCTGTGCTCCGTCGCGCTCGATTCGGCAAAGTCGCTCGGCATATCCACGAACGGACTTGCGTGGAAAACAACTGAACTGCTGTTTAAGCTCGGCAACATTCAGGGTGCAAATGAACTCGCAACGAGTTATCTCACCGACGATGAAGTAGAAGCCGCAAACGAAGCGCAGGCTCAGCTTTACGCAAACGTCACAAACTTGTACGCAGCACAGAAAGCGGCAAACGATATATTCTACTCGGCATACATAAACTACTACTATTCCGGAACAGCCATAGACAAATCGTCTGTAACGTCCCAGCTTGACGAGCTCCTTACAACCGACTCCAACGATTTCGACAAGGCGATGGTCGACTACTACAAATACCTCACCGAAGCATTTACCGACAAGGATGCCGAAACGATGAAAAAATATCTGGAGGAATTTGCGTCGCTCCTTAAGGATTACCCGCTGATGTATTCTTACGACCTCGCAGGACAGTATATCTCCGACGGCGACTACGAAGCGGCGTTTAAAATTGTCGATTCCATACTTGCCATAAACAAGGCGGATGACTTCGCCGGGAAATACGCTTCTCTCCGCGAACGCATGAACGGCGACGTAGAAAAGGCTCTCGAAATTGCGGAAAACTCGATGGCTCTTTCCGGTGAAACGAACTACGCCGCGTACGAAGCCGCAATCTGCAACCTCATTACGGGCAACTATGAAAGAGCAATAGAACTCACCTCTCCTCTGGTTAACGCGGGACTGTCGTACGACCTGTGCGACCTCGTAAAGGTGCTTGAGGCTCTCTACACCGAAACCGAAGGCGAATCGGCGGAAACACTTAAAACGCTTGTAGCGACGGTGGATAACGTCATGAGCCAGAACAGCATAACCGTATCGGATAATGCGAAAGCAATAATAGACGGCACAAAAACAGCAAAAGATGTCCTTATGAGCGGTACATACAACTTCTCGTAACAATATTTCATTAAAGTTTTATTTAAACTTTTAAAAATGATATTGACATCGGCATGCCAAATGTAGTATAGTTAGCATGTGTAAAAAATCAGTTTTGGGTTTTTTATTCAAGATCAAGAAAGGGTGGATTTTTCCATGAAAAAAATCGTTGCAATTGCAATGGCTCTTGTCCTTGCTTTGTCGGTAAGCATTTCCGTGTCGGCAACGGCTCTCAATGCAAACTCTGAAACTCCCGTTGTCAAACCCCTCTCCGGTGAAAGCGTTGACATCGGCAGTCTCATCGGCGGTCTTGGTGATTTCGATATCGGCAGCATTCTCGGCGGTATCGACCTTGACAGCATCATCGGCAGTCTCGGCGGCGGTGGTTTTGACATAGGTTCAATCATCGATTTCGTCAAGGGTCTTATCCCCGGCAGCGGCGAAGATCCCACGAACTCATCCGAGGAATCTTCATCCGAGGAAGAAAGCAGCTCCGAAGAGTATTCGTCCGAAGAAACTTCTTCAGAGGAGTATTCGTCCGAAGATTACACGAATCCCGACACCGGCGACGTTCACTGATTTATTCTTTACGAACTCATCGGTCAAAATCATGATATATGTTTTGGCGGTACGGTTTTTCCCGTGCCGTTTTTGTTTTTATCCACTTGTAATTATCTCATAATTTAGGCTGCATATTGCCCCATACCGCCCGTCAACCGCAGTAATTTCGATAATAATATCATCTTAAAATCGAAGGGTGCAACACACCGCAAAACAACAAAAAAAGACTGCCTTGCAGTCCGGATATTTTACTCGTGTAAGCTGACGGGAATTGAACCCGTGTCGGTTTTGATTCCCGTCAGCTTAAGACAGCCGGTATTTTATTTCTTCTTTTTGCCGCCGAAGAAACCTTTTTTCTCTTCGCCGGTAACCGTGCCGCCCGATTCGGAATCGAACTCACGGAGCAGTTCTTTCTGTTTTTCGGTAAGCCTTGTCGGCACCGCAACGTTGACGGTTATTATCTGGTCGCCTCTGCCGCGTCCGTTGACGTTCGGAATGCCGCGTTCCTTGAGCTTAAACTCCTGACCGGGTTGTGTTCCCGCAGGAATATTGAATTTGACGTCGCCGTTAAGCGTCGGCACTATAAGCTCACTGCC
The DNA here is from genome assembly GCA_963657065.1 of bacterium. Lineage (GTDB taxonomy): Bacteria > Bacillota > Clostridia > Oscillospirales > Acutalibacteraceae > RUG806. The sequence continues at coordinate 32,404 of CAVKLD010000006.1, read as the reverse complement.
GAGCGCAGCCTGTGCAAAACTCACACGGGCATCGAAATACACCGTGTACCCCTCACGTCTGAAATACTGATGTTTTTTAATGTACACCGCAACTTTAAGGTCACCTGCGGGGCCGCCGTTTGAGCCTTTGTTGCCCTGTCCGGGAACGGTGAACATCTGGCGGTCATCGATGCCGGCGGGGACATTGACTTCAACTCTTGCGGTTTTGCGCACTCTGCCCGTGCCCTTGCACGTGGGACAGGGATTCGGGATAACCGTACCTTTGCCGCTGCAGGCGGGACAGGGTTTTTGCGATTGAATCGTGCCGAACGGCGTACGCGACTGAGTTGTGACATATCCCTTGCCGGAACAGCGTGAACATGTCTGTGCGCTTGTTCCCTTTGCCGCGCCCGAACCGGCACACGTTGAGCAAACTTCGATTCGCGGTATATCGACGGTCTTTCTGCAACCGAGAGCGGCCTCCTCGAATGTCAGATTGAGAGTTGCCTGCAAATCACTGCCGCGCTGCGGTGAATTCGGATTGCGCGAACCGCCGCCGAAGCCGCTGAAACCGCCGCCGAAGCCGCTGCCGAATATCGACGAAAATATATCACCCATATCAAACCCGCCGTCGAAACCGCCGCCAAAGCCGCCTGCCCCCGCACCGCCGCCGTAATTTGGGTCAACGCCGCGAAAACCGTAGCTGTCATACCGCGCTTTCTTTTCGGGATCGGAAAGAACTTCATATGCCTCGTTGCACTCTTTGAAATGCATCTCCGCATCTTTGTCGTCCGGATGAAGATCGGGGTGATATTTTTTTGCCATTGCACGGTAGGCTTTTTTTATTTCATCTGCCGATGCGCCCTTCTGAATGCCGAGCACTTCGTAATAATCTCTTTTGTCTGCCATATAAATTACCCGTTAATCTTTCTGCCTTTAATCGAAAGGCAGGGCTGAACCCTCTTGAAAGGCTCAACCCACGCCAATTATTCGTTATCAGTTGTTGCCGCCGACATCGGTGAAATCGGCATCGGTGGGACCGTTGCCGCCGCCGAATCCCGCCGCTGCATTGGGGTCAAATCCCGCCGCTGCATTGGGGTCAAATCCCGCCGCGCCGGAAGCACCGTTTTGTCCCTGCTGCGCAGCCGCCTGGTACATGCGTTCGCTAATCTCGTAGAACTTCTTCTGAAGCTCCTCCTGACGGGTCTTCACAAGGTTCATGTCGTTGCCCTTAAGAGCCTCTTTGAGTGAATCAACGGCAGAGGATATCGAAGATTTGTCTGTTTCTGAAAGTTTGTCGCCGTTTTCGTTGAGCAGCTTCTCACTCTCGTAAACCATCTGATCGGCTGCATTCTTCGTATCAAGATCTTCTTTACGCTTCTTGTCTTCCTCCGCGAAACGCTCAGCGTCTTTAACCGCCTTGTCGATATCTTCCTTGCTCATGTTGGAGGACGCCGTAATGGATATCGCCTGCTCTTTGCCCGTGCCGAGATCCTTTGCCGAAACGTGAACTATACCGTTTGCGTCGATATCGAAAGTAACCTCGATCTGAGGAACTCCGCGTCTTGCGGGCATAATGCCGTCAAGCATGAATCTGCCGAGTGTCTTGTTATCCTTTGCAAATTCTCTCTCGCCCTGGAGCACGTGAACCTCAACGCTTGCCTGATTATCGGCTGCGGTCGAGAAAATCTGGCTCTTTTTGGTGGGAATGGTTGTATTTCTTTCAATAATCTTGGTGCACACGCCGCCGAGAGTTTCAATACCGAGTGACAGCGGTGTAACGTCGAGCAGAAGAAGTCCTTCTACTTCGCCGCCGAGAACGCCCGCCTGAATGGCTGCGCCGACGGCTACGCACTCATCAGGGTTAATGCCCTTGAAAGGTTCTTTGCCCGTGAATGACTTGATGGCGTCCTGTACTGCGGGAATTCTCGATGAACCGCCGACCATAAGAACCTTGTCTATCTGCGAAATGCTGAGTCCCGAATCGGAAATCGCCTGACGAACGGGTCCCATTGTCGCTTCGACGAGGTCAGCCGTAAGCTCATTGAATTTGGCGCGGGTAAGCGTCATTTCAAGGTTCTTTGTGCCTGTAGCATCGCTTGCGATATAGGGCAGGCTGATTGTGGATGTCGTGATACCGGAAAGTTCTATCTTCGCTTTCTCCGCAGCTTCTTTTACACGCTGCATCGCCATTTTATCACCGCGAAGGTCAACTCCGTCGGTTCTCTGATATTCGGAAACAATCCAGTTGATAACTCTCTGGTCAAAGTCATCGCCGCCAAGACGGTTGTTGCCGGCTGTTGCAAGAACTTCCTGAACGCCGTCGCCCATTTCGATTATCGAAACATCAAACGTCCCTCCGCCAAGGTCGTAAACCATAACTTTCTGATCTTTTTCCTTATCGATGCCGTAGGCAAGAGCAGCCGCCGTCGGTTCATTTATGATTCTCTTTACGTCAAGACCGGCTATTTTGCCCGCGTCCTTTGTCGCCTGACGCTGAGCGTCGGTGAAATATGCGGGCACGGTAATAACAGCTTCCGTTACGGTCGAACCGATATATGCTTCCGCGTCCGTTTTGAGTTTAGAAAGAATCATTGCGGAAATTTCCTGAGGTGTGTAGGACTTGTCGTCCACCTTGACACGGTAGTCCGACCCCATCTGTCTTTTGATTGAAGAAATGGTTCTGTCGGGATTAACTACAGCCTGACGTTTTGCAGTCTGACCGACTATTCTTTCGCCGTTCTTGCCAAACGAAACAACGCTGGGAGTAGTTCTCGAACCCTCCGCATTGGCGATAACAACGGGCTTGCCGCCCTCTATAACTGCTACACATGAATTTGTTGTACCGAGGTCGATACCTATAACTTTTGACATAATACTTTACCTCCGTTATATATGAATAAAATTTATTTGCCTGTTTTTTTGTTTGCTTTTTTGCTTTGTTTGCTTTAAAAAATCAGTTGACCACTTTTACGGTAGCGCATCTGAGAACGCGGTCACCCAACTTGTAGCCTTTCTGAAAAACTTCCGAAACGCTGTTTTCGGGAGCATCTTCGTCCTCCGCGTGCATCACCGCATTGTGTATGTTTGCGTCAAACCCGTCGCCTTTCTCACCGAAAGACTCTACTCCGAGAGATTTGACCGTATCCATAAGCTGCGTCACCGTCATCTCGATTCCCTTGCGATAACCGTCAAAATCATCGCCGCTCAATGCGGCTCTTTCGAAATTATCTATCACGGGAAGAAGTTTCCCGAGAACTTCCGCTTTTGTATCGGCGTAAATACCGTCCTTTTCTTTTTGCGACCTTTTTCTGAAGTTGTCGTACTCCGCCATTACTCTGTAGAACTTGTCATTAAGAGCATCGAGTTTATCCTGCATGGCTTTGATTTCTTCGGCATGCGCTTCGCGCTCTTTTTCAAGCTCTTTTTTACACTTACCGTTCTTCTGTTTTTTATCGGAGCATTCGCCGGCTTCAGCCTGTTTTTCACAGTTGTCCGCGTTCTGCACGGACGCTGCTTTCGCGTTCCCGTCGGCGCACGCTGCCTTTTCGCCGCAACAGCATTTATTTTCTTTTTCCGCCATTACTCTCGTCCTTTCATATCATTTAATATTCTGCTTACCGCATCGCCCGTGAAACTGACAAGCGGCAGCAGATGCGAATAATCGGTTTTTACGGGACAGATAACACCTATGAGTCCGCTGCCGCCGTTATCGGTGGAGTACACCGCAGTGGCAACCGCCGCATTTTCAAGACACGGCACTCTGTTTTCTCTGCCTATCTTCACCGAAAGACCTTCTTTCGGTCGGCTGCGAAGCACTTCATACAACAATGACGTGTCATCCAACAGCTCCGTAAGCTCCGCCGCACGCTGGCGTATCAGCGGATTTTTCATCAAATGCTCCCTGCCGCCGATTATAACATCGGCTTTCACCGTTTCACGCAGCGCGTCATACATGCACACCATGAGCGGCGCGGCAATAAGCGTCGCTTCTCCCATAGAGGAAACAGCCGACTGAATATCCGCCGTTGTTATCTCCTCCGCTTTCCTGCCGACGAAATTCGCCGCGCAGGTGTTGCAAAACAGCTCCGCCGTCTGATAATCAATATCCTCACCGAGCCGTGTTATGCGGCTCTTGAACGTTCCGCCCGAAGTCATCACGACAACCATCGCGGTGCGCCCCGCAAGAGGAAGAAGCCGCACACCCTTAACCACGGCATCGACCGAAGCCGGAGTTGTGGCAACCGCCGCATTTCCCGTAACGGATGCAAGCGCGTCGCAGCTTTGTCTGAGCACGCGTCTGCGGTCGCCCTCGTTAAAATCAAGTCTGCTGACTATACGAAGGGACTCCGAGTCGGACGGTCTTATATGCGGCATTAACTTCTCTACGTAATACTTAAAGCCCTTGTCGGACGGAATGCGTCCGGCTGAGGTGTGAGGCTGCTCGAGATATCCCATATCCGAAAGCTCCGCCATTTCGTTGCGCACGGTAGCGGAAGAAACGTTAATAGGAAGCACCTCACAGACAAGCTTTGACCCGACCGGTTCACCTGTCGACGTGTAATACTCCGTGACGGCGGATAAGATCTTTTCTTTTCTCGCTGAAAGCTCCGTATCCAACGCTCTCCTTTCGGCTTCCGGTTTCTCGTTAGCACTCTCACCCTTTGAGTGCTAACACTATATAATATATATCCGTTTTTCCGTTTTGTCAATAGTTTTTCAAAAATTCTTTTCAATATTCTCCGTTTTTTTCAGATTTTTCCGATATGCAAAACGTATAACTCAGGTCGCCGAGTCCGAAGACAAAAAAACACGTGCGGAAAAATAAAAAAACACACCTTTTTGAGATGTGTTTCGGATTCCGGCGACGACCTATCTTCCCGGGCAGCTGCCCGCCAAGTATTTTCGGCACAGTTGAGCTTAACTACCGTGTTCGGGATGGGAACGGGTGGAACCTCAATGTTATAGACACCGGATATTTACGAGAGGTACGCCCCTCGTGCGAAAAGTAGTTTACCACAACCGATGACCTTTGTCAAGCATTATTTTTTGTTTTTTTGGTCTTTCGCCTTCATTTTCCTGTTTTTCGTCGTAATTCATATTTTTTGTCTTTCGTTTTTCATTATTTCACTTTTTTCACTCGGACGCCGCAGATGTATCCGCCGTCGGCTTCGCCGCGCCGTCGGGGAGAATTTCGTATTCGCCGTCGGGCAACAGCTCCGACACGGTAACGAGCGTATATCCGTTCGCCTGCAGGCTGTCTATTATTTCCGGCAGCGCTTCGGCGGTGTTCGCCTTGCCGAGATGAAACAAAATTACAGAGCCGCTCACCGTTTTTGCGCGTATTTTTTCAAGCATTTCGGCAGGAGTTTTGTCTTTCCAGTCAATACTGTCAACATTCCACTGCACCGCCGTCATTCCAAGGCTTTCGGCTGCGTTAATCGCATCATTATTGTACTCACCGGACGGCGCACGGTACAATTTGCAGTCCTTACCCGTGAGGTTTTTTATCGTATCGTTACAGGTCGTAATATCCTCGAGCAGCTCCGCATAGGTCTGCTTCGACGGCGGGAAATGCCGGTCTGAGTGGTTTGCGGGTTCATGCCCGCCGTTTACTATTTTGCGTACGTCTTCCGGGTATTTCCGTGCATAGTCGCCGACAAAAAAGAATGTACAGAGCACACCGCGCTCCTTAAGCGTGCGCAAGACGCTGTCCGTTGAAGAATCGTCCCACGCACAGTTAAATGTAACGGCAACCTTCTTTTCGTCCGTGACAACACGGTAGACGGGAATTTTCCGTTCCGATACCGCCGTGTGCACCGTAAGCGTCATATAAACCACAGCTGCGGCTATCATGAGCCACACTGCGAACATGATTGCGATGATTACGGCGTTTTTGGATATTTTTCTGCGTTTCACTGTTCGAAGTCCCTCCGAAAAAAATAATGCATTCTGGCTTTTCTTTTTCTAAATTATATGTTACATTATTCTTGTCGATAACGGCAAAACAAAAAAAATTCGGAGAGAAAATTATGCTGTACAAAAAGAACAACACGAAAAAACTCCCGTCGGAGCTTTTCCGCGCACCGACATGCGAATACCGCGGCACTCCGTTTTGGGCGTGGAACGACATGCTCGAAGCAAATGAACTTTCACGGCAGATAGATATTTTCAAAAAAATGGGATTCGGCGGATTTCATATGCATGTCCGCACAGGACTCAAAAACAAATATTTGAGCGACGAATACATGGAGCTTATCAGCCATTGCGTCAAAAAAGCAAAATCGGAAGAAATGCTCGCATGGCTCTACGACGAAGACCGCTGGCCGTCAGGCTCGGCAGGCGGACTCGTTACACGCGACAGCGAAGAATTCCGCGCACGCAATCTGCTGTTTACGGATATTCCTCACGCGTCGGACAAAAACGACAGCGGCAGCATCCTTGCCTGCTATGACATCACACTTGACAAAGACGGATATCTCGCATCATACGAACGCATCGGTGAAAATGACACGGCAAAAAGCAAAAAATGGTACGCCTACACCGAAATAAGCACGCCCTCGCATTGGCACAACGACGGCACATATGTCGACACGCTCAATCCGGACGCAATAAAAAAATTCGTGGAAGTGACGCACGAGCGGTACAAAGAAACGGTCGGCGATGAATTCGACAAAACAATTCCCGCCATTTTCACCGACGAGCCGCAGGTTGTGCGCAAAAAAACATTAAAAAACTCCTTTGACACAAACTGCATGGTAGTTTTGCCCTGGACGGACGCTCTGCCCGAAAAATACCTTGCGCAATACGGCGCGAACATTCTTGACACACTTCCGGAACTGATATGGGATACGCACGGAGCAAGCCTTGCCCGATACAGATATCACGATTTTGTCGCGGAACTTTTTGCAGAATCTTTCGCGGACGTTGTCGGAGGCTGGTGCGGCAAAAACGGACTTGCGCTGACGGGACACATGATGGAAGAACCCACACTCACTTCTCAAACGGCTGCGGTTGGCGAAGCAATGCGTTCGTACCGTTCGTTTGAAATTCCCGGCATCGACATGCTGTGCAACGCACACGAGTTCACCACAGCGAAACAGGCGCAAAGCGCCGCGCATCAGTACGGCAGAGAGGGCGTAATGTCGGAGCTTTACGGCGTAACGGGATGGGACTGCGATTTCAGGACGTACAAACATCAGGGCGATTGGCAGGCTGCTCTCGGCATAACAGTCCGCGTACCGCACCTTTCGTGGTACGCCATGGAGGGAGAAGCGAAGCGCGACTATCCCGCGTCGATATCGTACCAGTCCCCGTGGTTTGAAAAATACAATCTGATAGAAGACCATTTTGCACGCGTGAACACCGCCATGACACGCGGAAAACCAAAAGTCCGCGTCGCCGTGGTACACCCCGTGGAAAGTTTCTGGCTGCACTGGGGACCGACCGATACATCCGCACTCTTCCGCGAGGGACTTGAGGCAAACTTCAAAAACGTGACGGAATGGCTTCTGCGCGGCAGCGTGGATTTTGACTACATCTGTGAAAGCCTTCTGCCGTCGCTGTGCGAAAAGGGCGGCGCACCGCTTAGCGTCGGCGAAATGAAATACGATGCCGTCATACTTCCCGGCAACGAAACGCTGAGAGCTTCCACTTATGACAGACTCGAGGAATTTGCAAAAGCCGGCGGTCATCTCTATATTATGGGAAAAGCTCCGGAAATGTGCGGCTGCATACGCTCCGAGCGCGGCACGCGCCTTGCCGCTCTTGCCGAGAACATTGATTTTTCACGTGCGTCGCTTCTGAGTGCGCTTGACAAAGAGCGCGATGTGACCGTCAGGCTGTCCGACGGCAAACTCACCGATTCATACATATATCAGCTTCGCGAGGACAACGGCGCGAAGTGGCTTTTTATCGCGCATGCAGGCGAACCTCATAATGCCGATACGGACGACAGCGACGAACTGCGCATTACCGTAAACGGCGAATACAAAGTAACAAAATACAACACCGAAAACGGTGATATTATTCCCGCCGAATTCAGTGCGAAAAACGGAAAAACCGTAATAAGCGAGGAAATGTACGGTTACGACTCCGCGTTGTTTTACCTTGAAAACGGCGTCGGCGAAAACATACCGGCGAAAAACGCCTGCAAAACAACCGGAAAACCGCTTTTCGGCAACACCGTCGATTATGAACTGAGTGAAGACAATGTGCTCGTTCTCGATGCAGCCGAATTCAAACTTGAATCGGATACGGAATTTTATCCGCGAACCGAAATATTAAAGCTCGACAACATCCTGCGCGACAAATGCCTTCTTCCGCACAGAAGCGGTGACGTGGTACAGCCGTACTGCATAAACGATGATTCGGCATCCGAAACGGCAATTGTAAAATTCGTGTTTGAAAGCGAAATCGAATACACCGGTGCGCATCTTGCGCTCGAAAACGCAGAAGAAACAAAAATTGTATTCAACGGCGAAAAAGTGCCGAACAATATCTGCGGCAACTACGTCGACATCCGCATTTGCAAAGTAAAACTGCCCGTAATAAAAAAAGGTAAAAACGAGCTTGTCCTCTCGATCCCGTTCGGCGCAAGGAAAAACATCGAAAACGTGTTTATTCTCGGCGCGTTCGGCGTTCGCGCCGTCGGCAGCGAAGGCATAATAACGGCTCTTCCCGAAAAAATACCGTTCGGTGATCTCACGCGTTTCGGTTTCCCGTTTTACGGGGGTGCCGTGACGTATTTTGCACCGTTTGAAACGAAAAACGGTACCGTTGAAATATGCTCGTCGTTTTATCGCGGTGCGCTTCAGAGCGTATCTGTCGACGGAGAGGAAAAAGGCGACATAATCTACCCGCCGTACAAACTCACAGTATCGGGATTGGCTCCCGGAATACACTCGCTCGGTTTAAAATTGTACATTCACCGTTACAACACTTTCGGTCCGCTTCATCTGGCAAGGGAGAACGAAAGTTGGCACGGTCCGAACGCGTGGCGTTCCGAAAACGCCGCATGGAGCGATGAATATCTGCTTCGCCGCACAGGCGCGCTGAAACATCCCGACATACAATAAGCTGACGGCAGTATGCTTAAGCTGACGTAAATACAAAAAACGCGGGGGCACGGAAAATTTTCGTGTCCCTCATATTGCGACATAATATTTATGCGCTTTCCGCTATCATTATGTGCGGAAGGCTTTTTTTATTGCCAAACGGCTCGGCTGAGCGAAAGTCGAACCGCATTGCGCAATCATTCATGCTGAACGGAGGCAAAAAACGTGAAAATCAACGTAAACGGCAATGTGCTCACCGCGTATCTCGACGGCGAAATAGACCACCACAGTGCGCCGTCGGTCAGAAACACGATAGACGAAGCGGTGTTTATGCACTCGCCGAAAAAAATTGTACTCGATTTTTCGGGCGTAACGTTTATGGATTCTTCCGGCATCGGTCTTATCATGGGACGATGCAAACTCATAAACGGCAGAAACGGAACGCTCGAAGTGTGCGGACTCAAGAAGCGCGACAAACGCATTGTTGAAATGTCGGGACTGAAAAAACTTGTTGAAATCAGGTGAAAATATCATGAAAAAAATGAACGGATTCAAACTCACCGTTCCTTCAAAATCAATCAACGAAGGATTTTCCCGTGCGGTAACAGCCGCCTTTGCATCGCTGTGCGACCCGACGGTAGAGGAAATATGCGATATAAAAACCGCCGTCAGCGAAGCCGTGACCAACTGCATAGTTCACGCGTACCCGGACGGCGAGGGAACGGTATGCATAGACGGGACGCTTTACGACGGGAACATAATTAAAATAAAGATACGCGACAGAGGAATCGGCATAGCCGACGTAAAAAAGGCAATGGAACCGCTTTTCACGACAGCGGGCGACGACCGCTCCGGCTTGGGTTTCAGCGTCATGGAGAGTTTTTCTGACAAGGTTTCCGTCCGCTCGTTCCCCGGCAGGGGGACGGTCGTCACATTGACGAAAAAACTTGACGGGAAAGAAAAAAGATGAGCAATGCGGTCAAAAATTCGCCGCTCGTCACCGAAAACATGGGACTTGTTCATGCGTGCGCCAACAAATTCCGCAACCGCGGAGTGCCGTACGAAGACCTGTTTCAGGCAGGATGCGTGGGACTCGTAAAAGCCGCATCGGGTTTCGACAGTTCTTTGGGATTCAAATTCTCAACATACGCCGTACCGGCGATACTCGGAGAGATACGGCGCATATTCCGCGACGGAGGAAGCGTGAAGATCAGCAGAGCCGCGAAAGAAAAAGGACGCGAACTGCTAAAAATTCACGAACGTCTTACCGAAGAAAACGGACGCGAACCCGACATTTCGGAAGTCGCAGCCGAAGCCGGCGCAGAGCCTGCCGAAGCGGCTCTCATTCTCTCCGCTTCTCTCCCCGCCGTATCGCTCACATCCGCGGAAAACAACGGTGAAAACGACATTCCCACCGACTCACCGGAAGAAAGATGCACCGAGCTTATCGACCTCGACGACGCCGTAAAACGGCTGCCGCAGGAAGAGCGGCGCATTATAGAATGCCGATATTTCGAATTCATGACGCAGAGCACAACGGCAAAAGTCCTCGGAATGACACAGGTGCAGGTGTCGAGAAAAGAAAAGGCAATATTGTTGAAATTACGAAAAATGCTCGAATAACAGCAGATCACAACCGCTATTCGAGCATAAATTATTATTCAAACGCTGACATCTACAAGCGCAAATATTATTGCAAATGTTCGGCTATCCGCTCGTTGTAGATTTTTTGCAATCCGCATTTTCGGCACAAAAGCATTCCGCCGACCGCGCCGACGCCCCCTTGCAGAATTTCGTACGGCAGTTTCACTATCGCAGTCTGCACGTTTGCATAGAAAAACGCGCGGCCTATCGTATACCCGACAACCATTATCACCAAACCGACCGTCACACCTATCCCTGCGGCAAGCGCGGGATGCTTTTTGAACGTGTAATGCGAAAAGACGGATATAACGACCGCCTGCAGTCCGTGTGTGACAAGCGACACAAACATCGGAGTCGGATAAAAGAAAAAATCACCGAGAAACGATCCTACGCCGCCGACAAGAAAAGCCGACAGAGGGTCAACAAGTATCGCCGCCGTACATATAACGACGTCGCAAAGGTAAAGATGTCCTCCCGGCACCGGCACTCCGAACGAACTTAATGCGATATTCATTCCCATAAGCACCGCAGTCGTGCAAATCCACAGAGCGGTGCTCCTTGCATCGTTTTTTTTCCGCATTGCAATTCCTCCTTGCATTGAAGTCAACGACAGTGTATAATATTTATTGGTAATATAAAATAATCAAAAACGGAGAAAATATTATAACCAGATGAAATACACGGTCAATAAGAAAAAACGCCCTGTCTATTTACAAATATACAGACAACTGCAAGACGACATAATAAACGAATACTACCCGTACAATTCAAAACTGCCGTCGAAACGGCTGCTTGCGGACGAAACGGGAGTAAGCACGATTACCGTTGAACACGCCTACGCACTGCTGTGCGACGAGGGTTATGCGGAGGCGCGTGAACGAAGCGGATATTTTGTGATATTCAAAAAGAGCGACGGCTTTGCTTCAGCCGAACCCGAGCCGGAAATCATCAAGCCGCCGTCAAACAGATTAAAAACGGAATACCCCACATTTTCCGTATCAATCTTAAGCAAAACAATGCGCAAAGTGCTCACGGACCGCCGCGACGCGATCCTCATAAAGCCGCCGAACACCGGATGCGAAGTTCTGCAGACGGCAATAAGGCGGTACCTTGCGCGAAACAGAGGAATAGATATAAAGGACTCCCAGATTATTATCGGTTCGGGTGCGGAATATCTTTACAGGCTGTTCGTGGAGCTGCTCGGCAGGGACAAAATTTACGCGGTGGAATCTCCGTCTTATGACAAGATAGAGCGGATATACACCGTGTCCGGCGTAAAATACGAACGGCTGCCGTTATCCGCCGACGGAATCGACAGCGACGCGCTGCAGCGCTCAAACGCGGATGTGCTTCAAACCACGCCGTACCGCAGTTTTCCGAGCGGCGTCACAGCTTCGGCGACAAAACGCCACGAATATATCAGGTGGGCGAACGCAGCAAACCGCATCATAATCGAATCCGACTACGGTTCGGAATTTTCCGTCGCGTCGCGCCCGACCGAAACGCTGTTTTCACTCTCGACCGGGGAAAATGTCATTTACATGAACACCTTTTCAAGAACAATTTCACCTTCCGTACGTGTCGCATATGCCGTGCTCCCCGAAAAGCTCGCCGACATATTCCGTGAAAAACTCGGATTTTACTCATGCACCGTTCCGACTTTTGAACAATATGTACTTGCGGAACTGATAAACAACGGCAACTTCGAACGCCACATCAACCGAGTGCGGCGAAACATGCGGAAAGAACTCGGCGGCACCCGCTGAAAAATACGCACCTTTGAAATTTTCCTGCCGGAAACAGCTTTGAATTAAATTTATATCCGCAATCGCGAAAAGGAACCGTAAGCTGACTGGAGTCGAACCCATGCCGTCCGTCAGCTTACAGTCCCTTTTCGGGTTTTAGGTTTACTATGAAATGAATGAGAAATCTTATTTTTTTGAAAGCGCGGAAACCGTTCGCGTAAGTTCGACGGCATTTATGCGGTGAGTTCTAAGACTTTCCTGCTCCGCAAGACGGATGCGTTTGGCTTCTTCCTTTGCGTGCGCGATATCCGTTTCCCACCGACAGCAGTCGAAAAATGCGTTAAGCTCGTTTTCGCGGACTTCCAAATATCCCGAACCGCACGCGGCGGTGCGTTTTTCGCCGTCGCCGTCCGTAAGAGTTATAACGCCGACATCAACGGCAAGCACCATGGGCATATGATTTTTCATTATACATATCTCGCCGTCAAGACCGCGGCATACAAACGACGTATATTCGCCCGACTCAAACTGTTTTTCCGGCGTGAATATATTTACTTTATATGTTTTTCCGTCCGTTTTGACCGCCTCCCGTCCGATGTCTACAGTGTTTTCGCTTTTTCAAGAGCTTCTTCGAATGTGCCTACCATAAAGAATGCGTTTTCGGGGATATCGTCCGCTTCGCCGTCGACTATTTTACGGAATCCCTCGACGGTGTCGTCTGTCTTTACAAAGCGTCCATCCTGACCGGTGAACGCCTTCGCCACATGAGTGGGCTGCGAAAGGAATTTTTGCACCTTTCTCGCACGCATAACCGTGAGTTTGTCCTCTGCGGACAATTCATCCATGCCGAGTATCGCGATAATATCCTTAAGCTCCGAATAACGCTGAAGGCACTCGGTAACAGCCGACGCAACCGCATAGTGTTTCTCTCCGACGACTTCGGGACGCAGCATGCGCGACGAGGATTCGAGCGGATCGACAGCCGGATATATCCCCTGCTCCGCAATGGCGCGGGAAAGAACCGTAGTTGCGTCGAGATGCGTAAAAATCGTAGCGGGCGCGGGATCGGTAAGGTCATCGGCAGGCACGTAAACCGCCTGAACCGATGTTATTGACCCTTTGTCGGTTGACGCAATTCGTTCTTCCAATTCACCGAGTTCCTGCGCAAGCGTCGGCTGATAACCGACCGCTCCGGGCATGCGCCCGAGCAGTGCGCTGACTTCGTTTCCCGCCTGAACAAATCGGTAAATGTTATCTATAAACAACAGCACGTCGCGGTGCTTCGCGTCGCGCAGATATTCCGCTTCGGCAAGTCCCGACATGGCGACACGCATTCTCGAACCGGACGGTTCATTCATCTGACCGAACGCCAACACCGCTTTGTCGATAACGCCGCTGTTTTCCATGTCGTGAATCAGTTCGTTGCCCTCGCGGCTTCTTTCGCCAACGCCCGTAAACACCGAATAACCGCCGTGCCCCGTCGCGATGTTGTGAATCATTTCCATAATAAGCACGGTTTTGCCGACGCCTGCGCCGCCGAAAAGGCCTATCTTGCTGCCCTTTGCATACGGCACAAGCAAATCTATAACTTTAAGACCAGTTTCGAGCAGTTCATCGACGGGACGCTGCTCGTTAAGAGTGGGAGCTTTACGGTGGATGGGCATACGCTCATCCGCTTTTATCTCGCCCTTGCCGTCAATAGGACGGCCGAGAACGTCTATAACACGTCCTATTACGCCGTCGCCGACGGGAACCGTTATACCGCTGCCGTCGCCGGTTACTTCCGTACCGCAGCGAAGCCCCTCGGGTGCTTCAAGCGCAATGGCTCTGACCCTGCCGCCGCCGAGATGCGACGCAACCTCCATATGTCTGCCCGATACGGTTTCGCCGAGCAGCGCGTTTATGGGCGGTTCGTTTCCCTCCGGAAATCTGATGTCGACGATGGGGCCGGATATTTTTATTATTTTTCCCGAATATACACTGTCCATTTTACTGTTCCTCCGCCGCATAAGATTTTGCCGCAGAAATTTCCGTTATCTCGTTTGTTATGCGAAGCTGACGCGACGCGTTAAGCTCGGACTGCAGCTGTTTTATCATTTCGTCGGCATTGTCGGCAGCCGATTTCATTGCGGTCGTTCTCGCCGCATTTTCACATGCAGCCGACTGCACAAGCATATTATATATCATTGCGGTGCAATAACGCGGCACCATGTGTTCAAACACCGCCTCCGGCGACGGTTCGCATATCATTTCCTCTACCGGCAGGGCAGGCTTCGCATCAGCAAAATCCTCCCTGACGAGCGGCAAAAGACGCATACAGACGGGAGTCTTCTCGCCATGCGAAAACGGTGTAAAAACAACGTAAACTTCATTTATTCTGTCAGTGACATATTCTTCTATAAGAATTTCCGACAGTTTCGACGCAAGTTCGGGAGTCGGATGCATCGACGAACCCGGCAGAGTTTCATCCGGCACAAGTCCTCGCGACATCAGTATCTCTTTTCCCACGAGTCCGAAACAGCACAGCTTCGCCCCGTCATGCTCTTTCATTTTCTCGGCTGTCAGCGCGGCGACAGCCGAATTGTAACCGCCGCAAAGACCTTTGTCGCCCATAACGGACACGATAAGCGCAGTTCCGTTTGAATCTATATCGATAAAACGCTGGTGCATATCGGCAAGATTTGACGCGTTGAGCACGCCGGCCATCGCCCTGCGCAAACTCTGCATGTAGTTTACGGCATACCCCATCCCGGGCATAAGTTTTTTGAGCCGCGACGCGGAAAGCAGATACATTGCGTTTGTTATCTGCCGTGTCTGTTTGACGCTTGCAAGTCTTGCCTTAAGTTCGCTTACTCCCGCATTCATGACACGTTACCGTCCGTCATGCTTTTTACGGTGTCTTCAATGAGCCGCCGCGTTTCTTCGGACATGCTGCCCGTTTTGTTCACCGATTTTTTTATGTCGGGAATCAATTCGGCAAGTCCGTTCAGGAGCTTTTTCACCGCCGCCGCGAAATTTTTCGACTTGACGCCGTCAAAATATTCCGCCTTGTACGCAATCAGCAGGGCGACCTCGTCAAAAAGAGAATACGGCTCGTTCCTGCCCTGTTTAAAGATATTTACGAGTGTTTCGCCCCTGTCAAGCATACGCCTTGTCGCAGGGTCGACGTCGCTGCCGAAACGTGCGAACACCGCCATTTCGCGGTATTGCGACAGCTCTATCCTCAACGTGCCCGACACGTCTTTCATCGCCTGATACTGTGCGGCTCTGCCGACACGCGACACGGACAGTCCCGTATTAACCGCGGGACGGACTCCGGAATGAAACAAATCGCTCTCAAGATAAATCTGTCCGTCCGTTATGGATATGACGTTAGTGGGGATATACGCCGAAATATCTCCCGCCGTGGTTTCGATTACGGGCAGTGCGGTTATGCTGCCGCCGCCTTTCTCATGCGAAAGGCACGCGCTGCGCTCCAAAAGACGCGAATGCAGATAGAAAATGTCGCCGGGGTACGCTTCACGTCCCGGCGGACGGAGAAGCAGCAGCGAAATCGTACGGTACGCCACCGCGTGTTTTGACAAATCGTCGTAAACTATAAGAACGTCCCTGCCCTGTTCTTCAAAATATTCGGCGACGGAACAAGCGCAGTACGGCGCAAGATACTGCATTGCGGGACTGTCGGCTGCAGTTGCCGCAACAACAACGGTGTACTTCATCGCACCTGCTCTTTTAAGCGTGTCGACCGCGCCGCTGACATTCGACGCTTTCTGTCCCACGGCGCAATAAACGCAAATCATGTCCTTGTCGCTCTGATTTATTATACTGTCGAGAGCTATCGTTGTCTTGCCCGTCTGGCGGTCGCCGATTATGAGTTCACGCTGACCGCGTCCGATGGGAATCATGCTGTCGACAGCCAAAAGTCCCGTCATCATGGGAGTATCGACGGGGCGCCTTTCTATAATCGCCGGCGCAGGACGTTCCGCGGGATAATATTTATCCGCATTAAGCGCCTTGCCGTCAAGCGGTCTGCCGATAGGGTCAATGACGCGTCCGAGCAGTTCATCGCCGACAGGCACCTGTGCGACGACATCCGTGCCCTTCACGCCGTCGCCTACCTTTACGCTGTCGTCGCCGTCAAGCAAAACGACGCCTGCGCCGTCCTCTTCGAGGTCAAAAACCATGCCGAAAACGCCGCCGTCAAATTCGAGCAGTTCGCCGTACTGTCTTCCGGGCAGACTTGCAACTTTAACGACACCGTCGCCAGATTTTGTAACCGTGCCCTTGCGGTACAACACGGGAGCGGGTTTGAAGCACTCTATCTGTTTTTTCAGAAACGCGCTTATCTTCATGTTTTCCGTCATGCGTTCCCCTCCCGCGACTCAAGGTACGACTTAAGCATGCCGAGTTGTGTGCCGACCGACAGATCCGTTACTTCTCCGCAGTATTCCATAATAAATCCAGCTATGACGGCATCGTCATTTTTTCTCACGAACTCAACATCCGCACCCGTTTTGGCACTTGCTTTTTCGCAAAGATAATCATATGTTGCGTCGGTCATGTTCGGCGCAACGGTAAAAACACATTTTTTCATAGCCGACGTCCTCCGCTCAGCCGAAAAAGCTGTCGATTATGCGTCGGTTGTCCTCGTCCGAAACAACGCGTCCGAGGAGCTTTCCGGTTGCGTCAAGCGTTGCGTCGACGATATCTTCTTTCGCGTCGGCAAGCATCTTTTTACGCTCCGACTCCGCTTTCTTTTTGCCCTTTTCAACAGTATCGGCAGCCTGTGCACGCGCCTGTTCAAGAATGCGTTCCGCAGCGGCTTTCGCTTCGGCTTCAGCTTTTTCGACTGCCTCGGTTCTGACTTTTTCGGCGTCGGAAAGTACCGCGTCGTATTTCGCCTTGGACGTTTGAGCCTGCGCTTTTGCGTCCTCCGCTTCTTTTTGCACGGCATCAATTTTTTCGGCGCGGGCGTTCAGAAACTTTTTTACCGGCTTGTAAAGCAGTGCCTTCGTAACGAAGAAAAGAACAAGAATATTGATGATGTTCAGTATGAGATCGGCTAACATATCCTTTGAAAGCAAATCTGCCATTTATCCCACTTCCTTTTCTGCAGTGTACGTTATTTTGCGGTTGCGAGAATCAGAGCCACAACGAATGCATAAATAGCCGTCGACTCCGCAAGAGCGCAGCCGAGAAGAAGAATCGTCTGTATTTTTCCGGCAGCTTCGGGTTGACGCGCAGACGATTCAACCGACTTTATCGTGGCAAAGCACATGCCGAAACCGACAAGGCAAACGGCAAACATGATAATGGCAGCAGCAATGTAATTCATAATTTTTTCCTCCTGTTTCCTTTTGAAAAATTACGTTGTTTGTTTTTTTATTCCATCGCTTCGTTTATAAACGTAAGCGAAAGTGTAACGAAGATGTATATCTGTATCATCGGGTGAAACAGATTGAAGTACAACCCGGCTATCGCGGGAAGCCCCGACGCATACCCGCCAAGAACGCCTTTAATCAAATCCATGACCATCATTCCGCCTATCATGTTGCCGAAAAGACGGCATGCAAGCGAAACGGGCACGGCAAAATCACTTACGGCTTTAAGCGGTATCATAACGGGCCGCATTGCGGGGACAGCACCGCCCATGGACTTGAGCCGTCCGATAACTCCGTGCTTTTTTATGCCGTAAACATTCAGCAGCACAAAAGTAAGAAGTCCGAGCGCAAGCGTGCAGGTAAGATCCGACGTGGGAGCGCGGAGTCCGAAAAGTTCCGAAAACGCGCAGCCGAGCATGAATAAAACCACGCCGAGCATATAGGGCGAAAGCCCTTTCGCGGCGTCCTCACCGACAACGCCAGCCGTAAATTTGTCGACGGCTTCAACCGCCGCCTCCGCAGCGTTCTGGACAGCCGCCGGCTTGTCGACCGAAAACTTACGTATGGCAAAAATTCTGAACAGCAGCAGCAGCAATATCACAACGAGTGAACTGCCGGCGGCGATAATCGTCGTTTTCGCCACGGTAAACTGCCCGAAAAGCGGGATACGTTCGCTGAACATTTCGAAATCAATCGCGAAATGGAATTTTTTACCCGAAAACCATGTTATCAGCACGCCGACCAGAAACCATGCTCCGATGATAAGTCCGACGAACCACAGTTTTTTGACGCGTTTCTGCTTTTTTGTAAGCTCTCCGCCGTCGTTTTTCCGCGCAGAATGAAGATACCCGGCAAAGCACAGCGCGAACATCACCGCGCCGACCGCCGCTTCGATTACTGTTTTTTTATCCAAAAGCTATTCCCCCTTTTTGCGGGAAGTGATTATTCTCACAGCCATGACGACGGCAAGCGCAGAAAAAAATCCCGCGCCGAATCCGATAGCCGCTCCGACAACAAACGCCCTGAAAAATTTAAGCAAAACAAAAATACCCGCACCGTAAAGCGCCGCTTTCACAAATACGACGGCGCCGCCGTGCAGGTACCGTTTACCAATCAGAAGACCGAACGCGAGGTTCTGAAGAAAAACCTGCACAACGCCTGTTACGAGCGCGGCAATGACCGTAGTGACCAAATCCGCACCGCCTTTGATAAAATATTACCTAATTATAGTCTTTTACTGTTAAAAATCAAGTCTTTTTTTGTTAAAAACCGATTGTTTTTAGCTATGAATACTGCGAATCAATTACTTTATTTTATACACCTCACGGGCGCACTGAACGAACGCCTCCATTGCGCGTGACGGATAGCGTTTCTTTTTGTATCCTATTGACAGTTTTCGCTTCGTATTCTCGCCCGAAATCTTATATATGCAGCATTTTGAAGTTCCGTGAACGGCACGCATGAGGTTATCGGTGACTATTGTCAGTCCCAGTCCCGCACGCGACATGTTATATGCCGTCATAAGCTGGTCGGAAAAAATCTTGACTTTCGGCGCAAAACCGGCATTTTCGCAGAGCTGCATCGCACGTGTATACATATCGTTTCCTTTTTTGAGAACAAGGAAATCCTCTTCCGCGAAATCTATCAAATCAATCGCGGGACAGTCTTTTTCGAGATACCGCCCGGAAGTAAAGTAGCTGTCGGGCAAAACCATATCGGCAAAGCGTTCGTTTATCGGGTTGCCCACCGGCACGCTCAAAAGCAGCGTTTCGTCTGAAAGAGGGTACGAAACAAAAAGTTCAGGGTCAAAATCATGAGCGACGAGTATATCGACTTTCTCGTCGAGCAGCTGATTTTTAAGGTCATGCGTATGTGATTCCACCAGCTCAATGTTTATACCGGAATACGTGTTCATAAACTGCAAAATTATTTCGGGCAGGATAAAAGACGCGATAAAGTTTTCGCCGCTGACCGTAACGCTGCCGCTCTTCATCTCTGAAAGGTCATTCAGCTGATTCAGCATATTGTGCTGCAGCGCACGCATTTGCTCTATCGACTCAATGCAGACCCGACCCGCCTGCGTGAGCGTTATCGGGTTTGTGGAGCGGTCAAAAACGGTTATTCCAAGCTGCTTTTCGACTTTCTTCACCGCTGCCGACAAAGCCGGCTGCGAAATAAAGAGCTTTTTCGCCGCAGCAGAAAAACTTTTTTCAAGATACACTTCGTACACATAATCCATTCCGTCGAACATAACAAACCTCCGAAACGCCGCTGTAATATACGGGATTTTTGACGATTTTCAGATTTTTTATGATTTTAACATATTGTATAGTTGAGAATCAACTGTTTTTTTTATTTTTGTTGCTTTAACAATATAGACAATTCGTGTTTGCGGTGCTATAATTATAAAATGTATATCTATGCAGAACAGACATTCTTCAAAAATACATTATAACGGAGTTGAACCGCATAATGACAGACCTTAAAAATCTTTGTTTTTCGTGCATGTGCGACACAGGCGGCAGTGAGATTTGTCCCCACTGCGGCAACAGCGGTATTCCGGAGAACGTTTCGTACCTTGCGCTTCTTCCCGGAACAATGCTTACCGGGCGTTACTGTATAGGCAAATGCACCCGCGTAAACAGCGAGGGATTAACATATATAGCTTTTGACACGCAAAACGGCGAACGATGTACGGTGCGAGAGTTTTTGCCGGCGGAATTTGCCGGAAGAGATGCCGACGGAATAACCGTTTCGGTAAAACCCGGAGCGGATGCGTATTTTGCCGATTGCAGAGCATCATTCGGCGAACTCTGGAACAAACTCATGCGTCTTCGCGGACTTACCGCGCTCGTATCGGTATACGACCTTTTTTCGGCGAATTTCACGTCTTACGCCGTATACCATGACATCGAGAAGCTCACCCTGCGCGACTATCTTCTTGACAACGGACAGGGTTACATATCGTGGGATCAGGCACGGATACTGTTCATGCCGGTACTGTCAACGCTCGGTACGCTGCATACGTCGGGCGTTATTCACAGAAATCTCAATCCGTCGTCGTTTTTCTTTTCGGAAGACGGCAAACTCAAAATAACCGACTATGTCATTCCGCAGGCGGCGTGTTCGTACGGCGAACTTGACAGCGTCCTTACGGACGGGTATGCGCCCATTGAACTTTACAGAGAAGACGACCCGGTCGGTTCGTGGACGGATATCTACTCGTTCACGGCGGTAATTTACCGCACGCTCATAGGCACGACGCCTATTTCCGCGCCGGTAAGGGTGCAAAATGACAGAATGATGATTCCGGCGAAATTCGCGGAAATTCTCCCGCCGCATATAATAAATGCGATAATAAACGGCATGCAGATTGAACCCTCGGACAGAACGCGCAACGCGGAACAGCTCCGCAGCAATCTGTCTGCATCCCCCAGAGCGGTCAGCGCAAGTGCACACGTTTTTCCCCGAACGGAAGAACCGCCGATGCAGCAGCCGAAACCGCAGACCGCAAACGTGCGCACGCCGATAGTGACTCCGCAGCGTGAACCGGAAAAACCGAAAAACGACGCAAAAAGCGGCGGTCAGCTGAATTATGAACAATTTCAGAAACGGGAAAAGAACAGAAAAACGCTCAAAGCCGTTCTTGTTGCGGTCATTGTGACGTTGTTTATCGGCATCGCGCTGATAGTAAGTGCGCTGTTCGGAATGAACGGCGGCATTTCACCGGGGAACGAAGCGACAACCGTATCGGCAAACACCGTTGTGGTGCAGTCCTTTTTGGGCAGACAGTATGACGACGTTGTCAAGGAAAATGAATCCACCGGCAACTTTATTATCAAAAAAATCGAACAGAGCAACGACGCGGTTGCGCAGGGTCAAATAATCGGTCAGGATATCCCCGCGAATTCGTCGGTTGCAAAAGGAACAACCATCACGTTTACCGTAAGCAGCGGACCGCAGGTGTTCCCCGTTCCCGATGTTTCGGGACAGACGTATGAGCAGGCTCTTGCCGCGCTTACGGCAAAGGGACTCAAATGCGTGTCGGCAAAAAAATACAATGACGGCACACATGCGGCAAACACGGTCGCCGAAACCGTCCCCCCGGCGGGACAGGGCGTAAAGAGCGGCGACAGCGTGACGATAGTGGTGTATTCGGATCCGCAGGAAACGGAGGCGCAGACGGAAGCACAAACGCAAACGGGAGCGCAAACGCAAACGGCGACGCAGCTCACACCGGATGTCCCGTCGACACTCAACGGTGAAAGCGTTACGGTAAATGACATTCTTTCTATCTTTAACTAACCGTATTTTTACGGTAAAATACACAAAGGCGGTGACTTTTTTTGCTGAAAAAATACTTTGATCAGCTGAAAGAAGACGTTAAATGCATCCGCGAACGAGATCCCGCCGCCAGATCGGATATTGAAGTTCTGCTTCTTTATCCGGGACTTAAGGCGGTTCGGGCTTACAGAAAAGCTCACTGGTTTTATGAGCACGACATGCACTTTGCGGCGCGTTTTATTTCACAGTGCGCGGCGCGGAAAACGAACATAGAAATACATCCCGGCGCAAAAATAGGCAAACGCTTTTTCATAGACCACGGCACTGGCGTTGTTATCGGCGAAACAGCCGAAATAGGCGATGACGTGACGATTTATCAGGGCGTAACGCTCGGCGGTACGGGCAAAGACGTGGGCAAGCGTCACCCGACAGTCGGAAACGGCGTCATGATAGGCGCTGGCGCGAAGGTGCTCGGACCATTCAGAATAGGCGACAACACAAATATCGCGGCGGGCAGCGTGGTTCTGCACGAGATACCGGACAATTCCACGGCGGTCGGCACACCGGCAAAGGTGATAAAGCGCGACGGTAAGCGAATCGACAATCTCGACCAGATACACATTCCCGATCCCGTTCAGCAGGAAATTGACAGACTTACGAAACGAATAGCGTCGCTCGAAAACGAGTTGAGAGCGGCAAAAGGAGAATAATTTTCATGAAAGTTTATAATACACTCACAAGGCAAAAAGAAGAACTTGTTCCGATTCACGAGGGCGAATACCGCATTTACGCATGCGGTCCCACCGTGTACAACTATATCCACATCGGCAATGCACGTCCGATATGTGTTTTTGACGTTTTAAGACGCTATCTCGAATACAAGGGAAACAAGGTAATCTATGTTCAGAATTTCACCGACATTGACGACAAGATAATCAACCGCGCAAACGAGGAGCACATCACATTTAAGGAAGTAAGCGAAAAGTACATAGCGGAATACAAAACGGACGCGCACGGACTGAACGTCCGCGATGCGTCGGTGCACCCTAAAGCGACGGAAAACATCGAAAACATCATAAAGATGGTCGCCACGCTTATCGAAAAAGGCTATGCCTACGAATCCGGCGGCGACGTTTATTACAGCACGCTTAAGTTCGATGAATACGGCAGGCTCTCGCATCAGCCGCTCGACGATCTTATGTCGGGAGCAAGAATAAACATAGGCGAACTGAAACGCGAAAGCATGGACTTTGCCCTTTGGAAAGCATCAAAACCCGGTGAACCTGCATGGGATTCTCCCTGGGGCAAAGGCCGCCCCGGTTGGCACATTGAGTGTTCGGCGATGAGCTGCCGCTATCTCGGCACAACTATCGACATTCACTGCGGCGGGCAGGATCTCATTTTCCCGCATCACGAAAACGAAATAGCGCAAAGCGAAGCGTGCAACGGCGTAAAATTCGCAAACTACTGGATGCACAACGGCTTCATAACGGTCGACAACGAAAAAATGTCGAAATCAAAAGGCAACTTTTTCACGGTGCGCGATGTCGCGAAGCAGTTCGGATATGAACCTATCCGACTTCTCATGATATCCTGCCAGTACAGAAGTCCGATAAATTATTCGTATGACTCGCTTATGCAGTGCAAGGCGTCACTGACGCGGCTGCACACCTGCCGCGACTCTCTCGACTTCGCCCTCGCAAATGCAAACGGCGAAATATCGGACGGCGATCTTGACACGCTCAACGCCGAGTTAAACGGCTTCAGAGCGCGTTTCTGCGACGCAATGGACGACGATCTCAACACGGCGGACGCAATAGGCGTTATATTCGACCTCACGAGATTCATCAACAAAAACGTCCTCACCGCTGCCCCCGCAAAAGAAGCGGTCGAAGAAGCAATAAAAGTATTCGACGAACTTACGGGAATACTCGGCATCGTGTACGAAGACAAAAACGGCGCGGAAAGCTCCGACGACAGCGAAATAGACGCTCTCATTGAAGAACGCACCGCAGCAAGAAAAGAAAAGAACTGGGCAAAAGCCGACGAGATAAGAAACAAGCTCACTGAAATGGGCGTCATCCTCGAAGATACCCCGCAAGGAGTTAAATGGCACAGAGCATAAACCGTCATCATGGCAACAAATCAATAAATACTCCGCACTGTCAATCAGAATGATACAAAAAGATAGTTTGACATTTGTTTCTTATCGGTGTATACTATTGGTGAGGTATTATTATTTTTTTATTGAAAGGGGTTTCGTCTTATGGAATCACTTCCCATTCCCGACGCTGTAAAGGTGCTCATTGATTGGTTTATTCTGCTTATTGCCACAATAAAAACTTTCTTTGAAAGACTCAACGGCGGCGATGAAGAAGCATCCGGTGAATCGACTTCGGCAAATGAATAATTACCTTCTTTTTCATTTTTGAGCTCCGCAAAAAGAAAAACGGCTGAAAAGCCGTTTTTTCTTTTTCATCGGATTCGTCACAGACTTAAATCGGCAGAGGACAAAAACAGTTCTCCGCCGATTTTTTATAATGTTACTCCACATAAATGATACCGGCAATCAATCTGACGGCGCATGAATTTGACCGTCGGCAGCTTGAGAAGGACGACATGCCGCACAAATGATGTTTTTCATATCAGAAAGCAAGGGTGTAGGCAAAAAACCGCACAGATGCGCGTATATGTCTAACCATGTCGTCCCCTGTATTATAATACACCTATTTATGTACACTTGTCAAGTGCAATTATTTTCATACATCTGTCTAACGCACAGTTTTAAGTATACAATATAATGTATAATTTATGTCGCAAGCTCCGTTTTTTATACGGCAATCGGAGTTTGCAAACAGTGCAAAGGAGTGTAAATTCCTCGTTTTTTCAGCGTTGTTTGATGCCTCAGTCGGGACGTAATGAGCCTTTTCGCATTCGGATACGCAAAACATTGCACTGCGATTATACGAAACAAGGGGCGAGACAATGACCTACGACAACGAATTCGGGCGAGTTGAAATGAAATTGGACGAGTGCATCGCGAAAAGCGGATTGAGCAAAAACAAAGTCGCTTTCCGCGCGGAACTTCAACGAACGCAGCTAAACAACTATTGCAAAGGTGAGGTGCAAAGGATTGATTTTGCGGTGCTTGCGCGGTTATGTCATGTCCTGAAATGCGATATTTCAGATATTCTGTGTTATATCCCGCCAAAGTCAGAATGATAACAACACAATAAAATCACGTAATTTTATCGGAACTGCCGCAAAAATCGGCAGTTCTTATTTTTTTTGCATACCTAATAAATATGGCAAATTTCAAAGAAAAAACAAAAAAGTTAAATTTACTGTTGACAAATCGGAAATGCGGGTATATTATATCAATAGAACAGTTGAATAAATGTTCAAGTGTTCACAGTACTGCGACGGAGGAATTATCGTGAACGAGATACTTTACACTGATGCAGAGGCTCCCGTATGCACCGAATATGAACATCATATAGACGAAGACAAAATAAAAAAGGCGCAGCCGGATGAAGAGAATCTGATAGATCTGGCGGAGCTTTTCAAGATTTTCGGCGATTCCACCCGCATAAAGATACTGTACCTTTTATTCGAAAGCGAAATGTGCGTATGCGACATTGCGGACATTTTGGGGATGACGGTTTCAGCCATATCGCACCAACTGCGCATTCTCAAAAACGCGAAGCTGGTATCTTTCAGAAAAAGCGGCAAAAGCGTTTTTTATTCGCTTGCCGATGAGCACGTAAGCCTGATACTCGAAAAAGGAATGGAACACATTTGCGAATAATTTATTCAAGCAAAGAAAGGAAGCAATTATCATGAAAAAATCATTCAGAGTAGAAGACCTTGACTGCGCAAACTGCGCACGTGAGCTTGAAGAAGCTCTTGCGGCGATTCCGGGCGTAAACAAGGCGACGGTCAGTTTCATGGCTCAAAAAGTGCTGCTTGACATCGACGAATCGATAGCCGACACCATAGAAAAATCAGCCGTCAAGGCTGCAAAAAAAGAAGTTCCCGAATGCACTCTTGTTTTTTAACGGCAACGACGATGAAAGGGTGACCTGTCATGACAAAGAAACAGAAAAAACTGCTCGTGCGCGTGATAATCGGATGTATACTTTTCGCAGCGGTGTATATCACGCAAAAACTGACAGACCTGAATCAATACATTCTGCTTGCGATGTACCTTGTTCCTTACTTCATAACCGGATGGGACGTTCTGTATAAATGTATAAAAGGCATCGCACGCGGCGATTTTCTCGATGAGGCGTTTCTGATGAGCCTTGCGACGGTCGGTGCGCTGATAATAGGCGATTATCCCGAATCGGTATTTGTCATGGTGTTCTATCAGGTCGGCGAACTGTTTCAAAGTCTTGCGGTGGAGCGCAGCCGCAAATCGATTTCGTCGCTTATGGACATTCGCCCCGACTCTGCCGTTGTTCTGCGCGATGGCGTTGAAGAAGAAGTACTCCCCGAAGAAGTGTGCCCAGGCGACACTATTGTTGTCCGTCCCGGCGAAAAAGTTCCCGTTGACGGCGTCGTTCTTGACGGCACATCGGCACTTGACACAAAAGCTCTTACGGGTGAATCCGTCCCGCTGGACGTAAAACCCGGCGACAAGATCGTAAGCGGCAGCATAAACATGAGCGGTATTCTTAAAATCACCGCCGAAAAATCCTACGGGGAATCCTCCGTTGCGAAGATTCTTGAACTTGTCGAAAATTCATCACTCAACAAGGCAAAAAGCGAAAACTTTATCACTAAATTTGCAAAATATTATACTCCCGCAGTAGTTATCGGTGCGCTCGCGCTCGCAATAATTCCGTCAATAATCACCAAAGATCCGAGGACATGGATATCGCGTGCGCTTATCTTCCTCGTTGTATCCTGTCCGTGCGCGCTTGTTATTTCCGTTCCGTTGTCGTTCTTCGGCGGTATCGGCGGCGCGTCCGCAAAGGGCATACTCATAAAGGGCGCAAACTTCCTCGAAGCTCTCAACAACACGAAAACGGTTGTTTTCGACAAAACCGGCACGCTGACGACGGGCACATTCAACGTTACCGAAGTTATTCCCGCGAACGGATTCACAAGAGAAGAACTGCTTAAATATTCTTCTTCCGCCGAATATTATTCCAACCATCCGATAGCGCTCTCGCTTAGAGCGGCTGCCTCGGGAACGGAATCGGAACCTCAGAATACGACAGAAATTTCCGGATTCGGCGTTGAAGCCGCTATAGACGGTAAAAATGTGCTGTGCGGCAACCGCAAGCTGATGGACAAAAACGATATAAAGTATGAACCGCTGTCAAAGGTCGGAACGGTTGTTTACACGGCGATAAACGGCGTATACGCCGGCGCGGTTGTTATCGAGGACACCGTAAAGCCGACTTCTGCTGATGCGCTCCGCGCACTGGAGTACGAAGGCGTTTCAAAAACGGTCATGCTTACGGGCGACAGGAAAGAAGCCGCTGAAGCGGTAAACGCAAAACTCGGACTGAGCGAAATATACTTTGAACTTCTGCCCGAAAACAAAGTCGAAATTATGAACAGAATCTGCTCGTCGAAAGATAAAAACAGCACCGTTGTTTTCGTCGGCGACGGCATAAACGACGCGCCAGTTCTCACACGTGCGGATGTAGGCATTGCAATGGGCGCACTCGGCAGCGATGCAGCAATCGAAGCTGCCGACATGGTCATAATGGATGATGATTTGTCCAAAATCGCAACCGCAATAAAAATTTCGCGGCGCACAAGGCGCATTGTCATCGAAAACGTCGTATTTGCGCTCACGGTGAAGTTTGCCGTGCTTATTCTCGCGGCTTTCGGACTTACAAACATGTGGATCGGAGTATTTGCAGATGTAGGCGTTGCCGTTATCGCGATACTCAACGCAATGCGCAATCTCAAAATAAAATAGATATCCCCCGATTCGGTCGGATGCCGACGCTTCGCCGCCGGTGTCCGGCTTTTCCATATTCTTTTAACACGGCGACTGCATTTTCGTCCGCTTTTTTTAGTAATCTTCTCTGCATTCTTGACATTTTCGCCGTTTTGTGTCAAAATATAGACACAAAAAACGGGAGGTTCTCTTATGAAAGAATATTTAAGAATGCTCAAAAAACTTATTTTGATATTTTTTGCGGCGCAGGTCGCGCAGGCGGTATTGTCGCACAGAAAGAAAGCTGCCGAAAAACAACCGCCGGTCGAGGTGCAGCCGCCCGAAACGGCGTATCCGTCAATATCAACCGAAACGACATACCCAACAGCGACAGCCGAAACGGACCCGGAAGCCCGTTCAGAGCAGGAATAAAATTTCACGATTGCCCACATAAATACGCCCTCTCATTTTTGCAGACTTGCCAAAATAATACCGAACTGAAAAGATTGCAATTTTGTCACTTGAAAACGACATGATTCGGTGCTATTATAATGTCAAATCAAACGGTCATCAGCAAAAAATCTGCTGAAAGGAAAGAAATATGAAACACAAAAGAGTCATAGCATTTTTAACTTCGTTCGCGCTTATTGCGGTTTTTGCCGCATGCAGACGCGGTGAAGACAACGACCAGACCACTGTCACGAACGAAACGCAGCCGACAAATATATCGATTCCCGTATACGAGTCGACAACGACGGTGCAGCAGTCCGCTGCCGAAACGGAAGTTACGGGGACAACGGCAAAAGACGAAGAGGAAACCTCAGCCGAAGAAGCGTTTGTTTTCAATGAAAGCACCGCGACGGTCATAGGCGAAATGAATTCCGAAATATACGGCAAGCTGAAATTATATTTTCAGGACAACAAGATAGCGATAAAAGACGAATTCGGCGAACTTAAATTTGTTGTTGACGCGGAGGGTTATTCCCCGTCAACGGAAGATACGGAAACGCCGCTGCTTATTGCGGAAGATATGAACTTTGACGGCTACACGGATTTTCGGCTTCCGTCATCGCTCGGGAATGTAAATTCATTTTATTACTGCTGGCTGTGGGATATGGGCGAAAAGACATTCAAGTACTTCCCGCCGCTGTCGGCAATCTGCTCACCCGAATTTAACCAGAGCACAAAAGAAATTGTATCAACAAACCGCTCGTCTGCGATAAAATACGACGTGACCACATATAAATGGATCGACGGACAGCTGTCGCTGCAAAAACACGAGCTTGCCACCGCAACCGAAAATGTCACATCCGCAGGCGCAGAAATCGCGGAAAACAACACCGTCGAAATATCGAACGGCACGTTCATCGGTTTTATCACACTCTACGGCAATCCCGATTCTCAATGCCGCTGGATACCAATTGTGGAGGACGAAAGCATTATCGACGTACTGTCGCAGACATACGATGATGAAACTGCAAAAACCATGATATGTTTCCAGGCGCACGGCGTGGGAACGACAACCGTTGTCGTACGCTTCGCTCTCGACAAGAACAGCGACTACATAAGCGAACGCGTGTTCAATATCACAGCAGACGACGATCTGCACGTTACGATAACAGAAATAGAATAACAGAAAATACCGATGCCGTCACGCACACAAACGTGAATGCATCGGTTATTTTTTTACAACGGCAAAAAACACGTACAGCAGTCCGTACACGACCGGCTGATGCGCAAGATATATCAAAAAAGATTTTCGCCCGACAATTTCAAGCGGTTTGCAAACGGACGGACAGAGAAAACCGAGCCGTTCTTTTTTCTCAAGCAGCAAATACGCAAAATGCCCGGCGAGGTACAAAAACAGCCACGGGACAAGCGAAAAATAATCCGACGAATAAAAATCCTGCGGCGGAAAACCCAAAAACGCGGTAAACAGATTCCTGTAAAAAAACCCGGGCAACGGCGCAAAATTCAGTCCTTCAAATCCAAGAAAACCGTCGTTAACGTTTTTCGTCGCGACGAACAGCAGCATGCATATAACAATCCCCGCAATCGGGTTGACTTTAAGCGTAACGAACCTAAATGCCGTTAAAAGAAGAATACAAGACCCGATGAGAGTCAGAATTCCGAAAATAATGACGTCGTCCGGCATAAAAATCTTTGTTGCAACCGAAACAGCAACACCGGCGGCGGACACGTACAAGCCGCGTTTAAGCGGCTTTTTATCAAAAAGAAAACAAAAACCCGATATAAAAATAAATGTCTGACAAATGCACTGCTGCCAAATATAAGCTCCGGGCGAATCAAACCATGTCAAGTTCACATCAAAAACGTTTACAATATCCCACACGGCGTGGTAAACAATCATATTTACCACAGCCGCCCCGCGGACGGCATCAAGAATAAAATAACGTTTTTTTGCGGTGCGCCTTCGCTCACCGGTTTCAACCGTTTGCAAAACAGTCCCACCTCTCCCCTGCATCGGTATTTTATTACACTCCGATGTTTTTTAATTTTTTAGCCCGGAACGCGAAAAACCGCAGTCGATATGCCGGCTGCGGTTGCCTTTTATTTTGTTTCGGGGATATACTGATACGTAACGCCGTCAAACTGATATGTTACGTCCGTGTCATCGCCGATGCCGGACTTATAATAATTCACGCGCTCCATATCAAACGAGCCGTCGGGTGATACGGTTATGACGGTGCAGCCGCGCTGCGAACCCTCTTTTGAAATACCGGGATACGCAAGATAGTCGATGCTGAGATCGTACGACAAGCGTATGCCTTTATATTCAAGGCTCAGGCTGTTGTAGTGGTCATGCCCGCAAAAAAATCCCTGCGTCGAACCAAGCTCCAGAGCCGTTTCAAAAAGGTTGTCGTCATGAATCGGACAGTAGATAAGTCCTTTTGTTTCGCCCACAAAACCGTCGACATATTTTACATCATCGGTATCTTTGTAGCCGTTTTCGACAAACTCGTTGAATGCCGTCTTAAACTCCCCTGTGGGAATGTGCATGAAAACAAGCGATTTCGGCATGCCCGCGCCGAGTGCCTTGTTTTTTTCGGTAAGGATTTCAATACTCTCTTTGTACCACGCTATCTGGTCTTCGTGGACGTTGTCGTATTTCCATTGAATGCCGAAAACATCGCCGTCGGTGTATGTATTTGAATCTATGCACACAAGTGCCTGCGTTATAACGTTCCCGGTGTTTTTCACAAGTATTATACTGTTGCCTGCTCCGTAAATATCGTCGGGGCCCTTTTCAAAAATACAGGTTGAATACTTGCCGTCAAGATACAGTTCCGACAAATCGTCGCGGGAATAGTAACTGTACGCCTCGGTATCGTGATTGCCGTAAACGATAGTCCAATAGCAGCCGAGCGTATCCATAAGCTCCGCAAATTCAAGCGCACCCGTTTTATTGTTAAAAGTACCTGCCTGGAACGGAACGGGATACGACACGTCGCCCGTCACGATTACGAGGTCGGGTTTTTCCTTCTGCAAAAGCGCAGCCACCGTGCCCATGGCAAGACGGTCTTTGTTATAACTCATCCAGCCGCCGCCGATGTGAACGTCGGTAAGCTGAACGATACGCAAATCGCCGTCCGTAGTAAAAGTCCAATAGCCGTCGCTGTCCTT
Source organism: bacterium (assembly GCA_963657065.1). GTDB lineage: Bacteria > Bacillota > Clostridia > Oscillospirales > Acutalibacteraceae > RUG806. The sequence continues at coordinate 771 of CAVKLD010000006.1, read as the reverse complement.
TTCGGGAACAAGGCGGTCGGCGGAATATTCCACAGGCTCAAACGATGCGGCGAATTTCAGCTGACTTGCACGCATAAAGGTGTTGACTGCCGCCGTGAGAACGGCAATGACCGCAATCACACCGAGTATTATCAAAAGCACCTTGAGCGCTTTTTTGCTTTTTGACCTCTTTTTTTCGGGAGCTTCAACGGCAACCGCAGACGCTGCATTCGACATTTTTACACTTCCTGACAAAAAAACCGATGTATTAAAAAACTGTACGTTTTTATTTTAACACATCGGTTTATGCAATTACAATAAATTTTTGTTTTTTTATTGATTTTTCCGTCCGCATACCGCCGCGAACATGATTTTACTCGGTTCGTAACGCTTCGACCGGGTCTTTCTTTGCGGCAAGCGACGAGGGAATGAGTCCCGCAATGAACGTAAGGAACACGCTTATAGCGACAAGTGCTGCGCCGGCGACAAACGGAAGCGACGCGGCTGCACCCGTCTGGGTGTACTTCTGCAAGAGGTAGTTGACGGGAATTTCAAGCACGAGCGTCGATAAAATACCTATGATGCCTGCAGCCAAACCTATCGTCACCGTTTCCGCATTGAACACACTTGAAATATCTTTTTTCGACGCGCCTATCGAGCGGAGTATACCTATTTCTTTCGTTCTTTCGAGAACCGAAATATACGTTATGATACCTATCATTATAGACGAAACAACGAGCGAAATAGCGACAAAAGCGACAAGAACATAGGTGACGATATTAAGTATATTCG
>CAVKLD010000005.1:0-54345 GCA_963657065.1 bacterium | reverse complement strand
TCGGTGACAACAGTTTCACCGGTAAAGTTTTCCCAACCGCTGAACACATAATGATATGTCTCGTCATAGGGTTTCGTCGGATTTGTTTCGGGCGCGGTCGCCTTTGCGCCGTAGTTTACCGATTCGGTCTTTACGATTTCACCGTTATAATTTGCAAAAATAACCGTGTAGGAATTTATGTTCCACTTTGCATAAAGTGTTGTATTTTCGTTTGCGGTGTACGTTTCTCCGGCATTGCCCGCCTTATTTTCGTCGGAGCATTCGCTGTCGGTATACCAACCCGCGAAAGTATGTCCCGTGCGGGTAGGGTCAGCCGCGAGCGTGAAAGATGGAGAGAATATGTTCATCTCCGAAGAAGCATTCAGATACTGCGGCTTCGTTTCCGACGGCATATCCGTTTCGCCGCCGTTTTTGTTGTACTCAACCGTTATGTCGTTTCTGTAAACCGCGTAGTGTGTGGCTTCGGGTGTCGCTACACTGTGCGTGTACGTGTTTGACGCAATCATTGGGGCAGCAGCAGCCGTATCGGAACGCCAGCCGACAAGGGTGTACGTTTTGCCGCCGTATGTAACCTCTGAACCTATTTCCACGGGTGCGGTGACTTCGGCGGAATCGGTATTATTGTAAACCGTAACGGTCTTTTCTTCCGACGTATTCTCGCCGTCGCTTGTAAGGTAGCAGAAAGTATCCTTAAGCTCGGCGGAGAAAACAGCGTAAACATTGGTATTCATGCCGACTGTCACGGACGAGGTCGAACCTGTCGTCGCGTCCTTATCGGTGTTCCAGCCGACGAAATTGTAATAATTCTTCGATGCGGTATAACCGGAAACGTCAAACTCAACTGAAGCATTCGTGCCGATAGTAACCGTGGTATCCGTATCGGGAGCACCGCCGTTTGTCGTCGCTTTAAGGTAAACATTCGTTTGAAGATTATTAAGCGCAGTCGTTATAGCTGTCTGATACGCGTTTATCTGCGTCTGAGTATATGCCGCTACGCCGCCGTTTGAATCGAACGCATTGTAACAGGTATATGCGTTTGTACGCGCCGTTTTAAGCGCGGTACGTGTCGCCTTCGTATAGTCCGTGCTTGTTTCATACGAAGCGGAATTGCTGTACGCCGTTCTCAGATTGGTAGTACTGACACCTGTTGCGGAGGATTTCCAGTGGCAATAGACATATGCCGATTTTTCTCCCTGACCCGAGTTCGCATCATGAGGAGAACCGGTATTTTGAAAGGATGTAACGTGATACCAACCGCTCAAGTACGGCTGAGCATCGTTTTCGTTTTTGTTCACCGTCATTGTATATTCCGTAACGGGAGGACCCGCATTGGGGTCGCGCGTTGCATACATGTACAAATAGTCTCCGCCACCGCCCATATTAAGGTCAACGGAATAGCCCAGAACATAGGGCACCCATGTCTGCGCACCGGAGCCTACTTTATAAAACGTAACGTTATAGCCGTTTATCCAGCTGGTTATGGCGTTCGGGGCATCAGCACCCTTGTAAATTCTGAACGCACGAATGGCTTCGGCAGCATTTGTGCTGTACTTTGCACCCATGTGAACAAATTTACTGTTACTCTTACCGTCTCCGGAGTTGAAATTCGCTCCGATAGGCGTCCATCCGTTATTGCGCAGGTTGCTCTGCGCGTCTTCATTACTGCTTGATGAATAATACATTGCAAGCTGGCTGATGTAGTTTGTGCCCGACGCGGCATAATACTCATTGTTGTATTTTGCAAACGCCGTGAGCGGTATCGCCGACAGAATCATCAGCACTGCCAGAAAAACCGAAAGAACTTTTGCGATACGCTTTTTTGTTTCCATTTGACATAACCTCCCGTGTTGCGGAATGCACAAAATTGCACATTCAAAAATATTTTGAACATGTATACCGCAGCCTTAAACACACAGGTCACATGCAGCTGCACACATCCTATTTTAATCCTATCAAATTTACCGATACATGTCAATTCAACAATTTATACAATTTTTTATGTATCCGCATCAGCAAAACGCCAAAAACATGGCGCGGCGCAAGAGCAAAAGATGCAGTTTTCTCCGGCAAATCGGCGCATTGCGCAAATTAAAAAACCCGGGATATTGACAAACGCCGGGTTTTAATCCATAATATAGGTGTACATATTGAACGGTCGGGTGACACAATGAAAAACATAAAACAAAAACTTGCAATTTCGGCTGCACTCGCCGCAGCGTTCACTTCGGTTCTTTCTTCATGCAAGACGGATGCAAACAACACGGCGACATCGGAATCTTACGTATACAAACCTCAGTCGGACGTCGTGGAATCATCGTCCGCCGAGGCGGAAAATCCCGAAAAAACATTTACGGTAAACACATCGTGGCAAAGCAATTTCAAAGCGAAGTATCAATATTACAACGCATCCGAAAACACAGATACCGTAACAATCACTGAAACAAAAAACTCGAGCGCATTCACCGCAGAGTACCCCGACGGAAATTCCATGCTTTACTACAAGGCAAACGGAGCGGACACGGACTATTACGTTCTGATGACCGGCTCGGAGAAAAAAGCGGTGCACAAGCTGCTAAAAGGCAATTCTTTTTCGGAGTTGTCAAGCACTTTCATGAAACTGACGAAAGTAAGCGGCAGCCTGCCGTCGCTTTCAAACGTACTGTATATGTATGACGAAAATATAGGCGGACGCGCCTGCCACAAGTACCTGCAGCGGGCGTATTCAGACGGGAAACTGACCGAATCCGTATATATCTGGATTGATATTGAATTCGGCTTTGCGGCGAAATGCGAATCATACGATTCCGGCGGCAAAATGCGTGTCATGTGGAACCTTGAGAGCTTCGAAACGGGCACGGTGGGCGAAAACGACATAACCGTCGATTTAGACGCATATTCGGTAACGGAAGAGGAGGACGCGAAATGAACGTTTACGATTTTGACAACACGATCTACAAAGGCGAAAGTCCGTTTCAGTTTTTCTTTTTCTACATAAAAAGAACGCCGTATCTCATTAAGTACATTCCGAAAGTACTGAGAGCGTTGGCAAAGTACAAAGCCGGTAAAATCACGGTGGAGCAGGCTCTCAGCGAATACGCGCCGTTTGTGGAGAATTACCTGCGGAGCATTCCCGACATAAGGGCGGATGCAAAGATTTTCTGGGACAAGCACGAGAAAAACATCAAGCCGTTTTACAAATTGCAGCAAAAACCCGACGACGTCATAGTCACGGCGTCGCCTGAAATTACCATGCGCGAAATATGCGGCAGGCTCGGCGTCAAGCACTGCGTAGGTTCGGTGATAGATGAAAAAACCGGAAAAATAACGCGTCTTTGCATGCGTTCGCGCAAAGTTCCCGCGTTTTTGGAAGCTTTTCCCGATGCGCACATTGACGAATTTTACACCGACTCGCCAAAAAACGACGCTCCGCTTGTCGCTCTTGCCGACAAGGCATACAAAGTCAGCGGAAACAAAATAACGAGAATTAAATAACCGGAAAAATCACAAATCCGGTATACAAAAAAATTTCACATAAAACAACGCCGCATTCGACTCACAACCGAGGAGAATGCGGCGTTTCATTGTTATTACAAAACGTACAAGCCGAAGAATATCAGAACGTCATATTGAGCAATTGGCTCTTTGTGTACTCAACGTACTTGTTGTCGAATTTTTCAAGTCCGACCGAAACACGGAGAATTGCGCGAGCGTCACTCACGGTGACAGCTTTGCTGTTGTCGACGTCCGCGCAAAGTCTTGCGAGTGCACGCGGTTTATCGAGCGAAACCGCCGCTCTCAAGGCAAGACGGGCATCGGAAACATCAACGTCGCCGTCGTTGTCGACATCGCCGCGAAGAGCCTTGAGCACGTTATCGGTGATTCCGAACGAATCGACAAGTGTGACCGTACCGTTCTCGTTCACTGCGTATGCATCCAGCGTAAGATCGCCGCCCTCGATATGAATCGCGGTAAACACGGGACGCTCGTCGTAAACAGTATCGTACAATTCGCTCTTTTCTCCGCTTGCCTTCGCGGGAGAGCTGCCTGCCGTACCGCCGAGAACGGATACGAAACCATTAACATCGATATATGCTTCATATGTATCGGAACCGATTTGTTTAAATATTCTGTCCTGATAGGGGCGCGGAATGCCGTCGCTCAAAATGTAGCTTCGTGCATAAACCTTGTCATTGCCCTCAAGGATGAGGTCTATACCCTTGTATTCAAGCAACTGCGTGCGAAGCGCATTTTCCGAACCTTCCGCGTCATATGCGGGTTCATGCATAAGGACCACCGTCCACTTTGCGTCGGAGTTGTCGGAGAGATCCTCTTTAAGCCATTTACTCTGCGCCGCCGACAGATTGCCGCCTTCGGTGCGGTCATTAGTATTAAGCACAATAAAGTGGACATTTTCGCGGTCGAACGAATAGTACGAACCGTTTTTACTGTCAAGCTCCTTATCGTCAACGGGCAAATTGAAATATCTCAAAGCGCCTGCATCGCAAGGTTCTTTATCACCTGCCGCAGTCATGACGGGTAGATTCAGGAACGCGGAATTTGAGCTGTCAAGAGCCATGCTCCATTGATTGTCGTTGCCGCCGACATACACGCTGTCGCCGCCGAGAAGCATCATTTCGGCATCCGGCACGGTTCGGCGTGCGGCGGCAAGCGTATTTTTCCATGCTGCCGCGTCTTTCTCGTCAACAGACGCGATATCGGACACAAACAGGAATGTGAAGCCGTCGCTGCCGCCCGTCGTAAACGAGCCTGTTTCGCTCCAAAAGCCTTTCGACGCGTCGCCTATTCTGAACCTGTATGTAGTGTCCGCTTCAAGTCCGGTTATCTCTACGGTATGACGGACGCCGTCGCGTTTCCACGGAAGAATGCCGAAAGTACCGAAATCAAAACCGTACCCGCCGTAGCTTTCTTCTTTCGACGAAGCCGCAATGTTATCCGAAACAGTGGGAACGCCGGTAAACTTGCCGTTTTCCTTAACAAGCTCAATGTCCGTTCCCGTCACGGAATATTTTGTAAGCCACGCAATGCTGTAGCTGTCATCGGTTTTGCCCTGCGTAACGGTAACACCGGACGGCAGCTGTTTATCCTCAATCGTAGGCGTTACCTTTACCGCGCCGGAATAGGTGTACGTGACATCCCAATCGCGGTCTTCATCGTAAAGAATGTCATTAAGGAGCAGTTTGAGCTGATATGCAATAGCTTTTTTCTGCGTTTCGCCGATGTAAGAATCAAGGAAATGGTACAGTACGCCGTTGATCGACGTGCCGAACTCAATTTTTCCCGTTTCGAGAACAAGCTCTATCAGGTTCTTAAACGATACTTCGCCGTCATCGTGAATCTTGTCGGTAAACACTTTTATAAACTGACCGAACTCGAAAATGCTGTTAAAAGAGAAGTTTTCGAGGTCGACACCGGTCATCTCCCAAGCATCGTAAGCCGACACGGCAAGGAAGAAAAACATCTGTATAAAGCCGAAAACATACGCGGATTTTTCATCGTCCGTCACGAAAGACGAAAGGTCAAGTTTAAGTGTGGCGAGCACATTGTCAACCGCAAAATCATTGACAACGTACTTCATGACGCTGTCGAACACAAGGTCGACGAACTCCGTTTCGCCGCAGTTTTTGAGTACGTCCTGCATGAACAGGTCATCCTTTATGTTGTCTTGCTCATTGCCGACATACATATAGACGAGAACCGAGAAGAAGAGATCCTCAATAGTGCCGGGCGCGTTTTCGTCGCCAAAACCGTAGGTATCCATAAATTTCGTGCAGGGGACATCCGAAACTTTGACCTGCATGAGATTATCAAGCGCATTCTCAATCGAAGAATAGAGAGCGTCGGTATTGTAAATGTAATTTTCCATTATCTGAGCGTCAAATCCGCGAAGAAGATTCATCACGTTTTTAACGATATCCAACCCGCTTGATTGCTTGACTTCGTCACGAATAAACTTAATCAGAAGTTTGAAAAACGGCTGCATAAATTCAAGAATATTGTTGACTGTTTCGTTCTCGGTTTTTATGTATGAACCGGCGTTATTGACAACATCATTCAGAGTCTGTTCGATGTTGATATTGAGCTTCTTTTCGATATAGGCAATAACACTGCCCTCGTTCTGCATTCCGGTTATATATTCCGACAGCATTTTCTTGATTATTCTCAACAGATATTCCGCACCGCTTCCGTTGCCTATCTGCTTGTAAAATCCCGCATTTTCACGGTAAAACCGCGTATACGGTTCACCGGTATCACCGTTTACAACAGCCTGAACAACATCGCAGTCATACTGTTCGAAAGTCGCGTTTACGGTTCCGTTTTTATCGCGGTCGAACATCGTTTCGCGGAACGAGAACGGGAATTCGGTAAGCGTGGGTGTAATTATCGAATACATGGGTTCTCCGCTGTCGGAGTATGTGATATCGATATCGCTGACGTGCTGATGTCCGCTGAACGCGTAGTTTATGCCGCTGTCCGCAAGCGTTTCCTGAAGTTTATAGCCGTCATCGATGAAAAATCCCTGCAAAAGATATTCGTGCATATAGTTGATGCCCGAAATGTTCCAATGCGTAATCAGAATGGGTGTTTCGTTCGCCGCAACCGCTTCTTTCGCCTGCTCGGTTATCCACTCAACAAGTTCCGGAGAATAACTGCCGGCTGTTTCATGCTCATCTTCACCGGACGCTGTGTTATAATGAGTATATTTGCCGCCGTCGGCTATGATAAGACGGTATCCGCCGTCGAGTTTTACGGCGTATGAAAGAGCACCGTCTTCGCCGCTCTTGAAATCCTTAAACTGCGAATAAGACTGATTAAAACCGAAATCCTTGTATATTTCGTAAAACTCCTGCGGTGTGGTCTTCCTTGCGGGAGTTTTTGCGCCGTCCTCCGTGACAAATGCAGAGGCGTTCGAATTGTTGATATCATGATTGCCGTTCGTTACGAAAACCTTAATGCCGCTCTCCTTTTCAAACGCACGCAGCTTTTCGGCAAGCGCAACATGTCCCTCATATTCGCCGTTGGTGGTAAGGTCACCGCTCAGCACGAGGTACTGAAGTCCTCTTTCGTCATGATCTTTTTTCAACGCGGCAAATGTCGAGTCGAGAATAGAATACATATCTTCATAGGTTATGTTTGCCCCCTGAAGATAGGTATAAAACGCATCGCTCTTATACTGCGCAAGACTTTCGGGATAATAATGGACATCCGAAGCTGTTGCAAGCAGCAGCTTGCCGGGATTGCCCTTTACGGTTTTTGCGGATGCCGCCGGCACAGCCGACAGCAGCAAACATGCCGCAAGCACAATACTGAATATCTTTTTTACCGGGTTTGCTTTAGTCATCAGAGAATACCTCCGTAAACAGTTATACACTATATATATTAACTCATTTTGCGCGCGTTGTAAAGCGGAAAAATCTGTCTTGACCTATTTTATTCCGTGTTTTACCGTTTTTTTGAGTTCTACCCCCGCATAATCCCAAAAGCATGAAAAAGCGGCGAATAAAAAAACATGCGCGTTTATAAAAACGCGCCGAACAAACAAAAAAAGCCGAGATCCACCGTAAATCCGACAGATCCCGATTCTTTTTGCCTGTGAACAACAATTGTTTGCCGCTCTGTTCAATGAGTGTTACCGGCATATGAGTTTGAGAAACGGTTTCAAAAAAACCGGCGCAGCGAAAACCACCACTCGCATAAGGCACCTCCTAAAAATCAGTCCTCAACAGGAGAAGCCCCGATATGACCAACAGAACGGCAAGCGAAACGATAATAAATTTACTGGGGAAACAGTACGCCAAAAACAATCCCAAACCGAACGCAATGACACAGCTGCCTTTCCCCGAACGTTTTCTTCGCATAACCCTCCGGCCTTTCGTGATGTCGGCAATAATATTTATGCGTAAGAGCACCGAACAATCACCGACTTTGTTTGCGTCTGACTGCGGAAATAAACCCCTTACGGCTCTGCTCCTGCCTTCTGCTAACATTATACGAAAAGCGGCGGCAAAACGTTACTGCCACGTCTTTATGATTTTGAGTTCATCATACATCCGCATGTAGCTCTCGTGACGGGAGAGCGGTATTTCGCCGTTTTTTACCGCTTCGCATACCGCGCAGCCTTTGTCGCGGGTATGAGAGCATGTCGGATAAAAACGGCAGTTTAAAACAAAAGGTTCAAATTCGGGAAATAAATCCGAAAGTTCGTCTTTATCAATCGAGAGCGGACTGCTCTCCTGTTCAAACGACGAAAATCCGGGAGTATCGGCAATAAATCCGCCGCTGCAGCGGTAAAGACTCACGCTTCGTGTAGTGTGGCGTCCCCTGCCGAGTTTTTCGCTTATTCCGTTTGTTTCAATCGAAAGCCCCGGCGACAACGCATTTATAAGACTTGATTTCCCGACACCGGAATTGCCCGTGAACGCACATTTTTTTCCGCGAACCAGAGATGAAATAACGTCAATATTCTCCCCCGTTACGGACGAACAGCACACAGTGACAAATCCGCATTTTTCGTACACGGCACAAAGTTCGCTCGCATCGGCAAGTTCGCACTTTGAAAAAACCAGTACCGGTTCTATTGCGTTTTTCTTTGCAAAAACCGTCATCTTATCGATTATAAAAATGTTCGGTTTCGGAGAAGCGACGGAAGAAACGATAAAAAGTCTGTCGATATTTGCAACGGGAGGGCGAAGCAGAAAATTCTTTCTGGGCAAAATTTTAACAACCGTTCCTTTTTTGCCGTCGGTTTCGATTTCGACATCATCTCCGACAAGCGGAGAAACGCCCTCCTTGCGGAAGGCACCCCTTGCACGGCATTCAAACACACCGCCGGCGGTTTGCACGTAATAAAAACCGCTCAACGCATGAATTATTATTCCGTTTTCAATCATATTCGGTTATTCTCCGTTGCTCGAAGAGCCGGAATTGTGAGAAGGCTGCTCGACATTTGCAGGCGTTGCATTCTGCTGCGCATTGTTCTCAGTATGTTTGGAAAGTTCGGTCGCCTTCGTAGCCGGTTCGGTCGCTTGTGTGGCGGGTTCGGTCGCCTGTGTGGCGGGTTCGGTCGCCTGTGTGGCGGGTTCGGTCGCCTGTGTGGCGGGTTCGGTCGCCTGTGTGGCGGGTTCGGTCGCCTGTGTGGCGGGTTCGGTCGCCTGTGTGGCGGGTTCGGTCGCCTGTGTGACAGGTTGTGTAGGTGCTGTGACAGGTTCGATAGGTTTGCCCGACGTCGTTTGTTCGTCAACAGTCGGATTCGTTACGACAGTCGCGGCTTCAGTCGAAACAGGCTCTTCATTGGGTTTCGGTCCGAGACTGATAACTATCGACACCGTTATTGCCGTGGAATATTTTGTGAGATTGCTGCTGATCGGCGTCTGAGATATGACACTGCCTGCAGGAACGGTATCACTGTAATCCGTCGTAACGCTGACATTATCAAAATACGATTCCGAAAGCGTCTGTTTTGCATCTTCTTCGGTTTTTCCTATAACATCCGGAACATTCGTCTTGTAATTATACGTATACGCGGTGACATTCTTAAATTCCGGCGTTGACTTTGTGAAGTCTATTTCACCACTGTAAAGAAGCGAATTGTCAATATAAATCTTAAATGTATTCTCCTCGCCCGAGCCGGTAAAACTCAAAGGCAGACGGGAACCGTCAAGCGTGACGTCGGGGATGATATTATACGCATTATCGTTAAGGTACAGTTTTATGCTGCCCTTTGCGTTTTCGCCGAGCGACGGGAGAACGACACTCAAATCGGCAGTCGCTGAGGCGGGAATACCGTTTCCGACCACAAGGTTAACGTAAACGCCCATTTTGACGGCTCTGTAACTTTCGGGACTCTGACCGATAACATAATCTTTAAGCGATGCCGCGCTCGACTCGTACGTTACCGCGCCAACAAGAAGTCCCGCAGCTGTGATTTTTGCTTTTGCGACACTGAGCTGATCGCCGACGACGTCGGGCACTTTTGAAGAATCAACACCATCGCTTTCGGACGCGTAATAAACCTTTACCGTAAAACCGTTGGCGGCATAAGTATTCTCGCTCGGATCGGTATACATGACCGTATTTTTCTGTGTATCGCTGCCCTCGTCAATCGTGGGAACAAGCACTACGTTAAAACCGAGAGATTTGAGAACCGTTTCGGCTTCGATATAGTTCAGCCCTTTGACCGATTTTATGAGCACCATTTCACCGCGCGAAGCGACTTTGACCACTATAACCGTATCTTTCGAAACTTTTTTGCCGGGCGCAGGCGACTGATCGCATATTTTACCGTCATCATATGTTGTATTATAGATAAACTGCTGTTCAAAAATACAGTCCGGATATTTTTCCTGAGCTTCTTCATAAGTCAGGTTAACAAGATTGGGAACTTCTATTTTGTCTTTCGAAAACAGACCGAACACGTCAATTTTCGACAAAAAGCTCCCGCTGTCGCTCTGCGAAGACTCGGAAGAACCGCTATCGCCCGAAATCGCCGATTTAATGGGATCGGCGAAAGCAATCAAGATAATAATGCCGACAATAATGACAAGTGAAATCGCAACGCCGATGAGAATCGGCAAAGTCGAATTTCTGTCGCTGTCATCGTCGGTATCGTCATCATCATCAACATCGTCCGGCAATTCTTCCTCCTCCGTTATTCTCACGGGAACACCCTGTTTGATTGCGGGTGCGGCGGAGTTTATATATTTTGTGGGACTTCTGTCGGTGAAATATGAGTATTCAAAATCTATCAGCGGATTTTTCTTGAAATCGTCAAGGTCAAGCAAAAATTCGGCTGCGGACTGATATCTGTCACTCGGCTCTTTTTGCATCGCCTTGAGAGTTATCTGCTCAAGACCGAGCGGAATGGCGGGATTTATGCTGCGAAGGCTCGGAGCGTCTTCTCGAACCTGCATCTCCGCCACGGACTCATCGCATTCCGAATCAAACGGCAGCCGCCCCGTAATCATTTCGTACAAAACTACGCCGACGGAATAAATATCACTTCTTGCATCAGTCTGCTCGCCGCGCGCCTGTTCAGGACTGACATAGTGCACCGAACCTATCGCACAACTCTCGTTAAAGGAACGTCCCTCGCTGCGCGAAAACCGCGCGATGCCGAAATCGGTGACTTTGATGCAGGCATTCGGCAGCAGAAGAATATTTTGCGGTTTTATGTCACGGTGAATAATGCCTTTGTCATGTGCATGTTGGAGAGCTTTGAGAATTTGTATGACAAAGTGAAGAGCTTCTTTCCAATCGACAACTTTCTGCCGTTCGATATACTCTTTCAGAGTAATTCCCTCGACGTATTCCATCACGATATACTGCAAATCCTCACCGAAGCAGACATCGTAAACTTTAACTATATTCGGATGCGACAGCATAGCAATGACTTTTGATTCGTTTTTGAAGCGAAGACGGAATTCCTCATTCGCAAGAAATTCGTCTTTAAGAATTTTAACGGCGACGATTCTGTCGTCAACGCGGTCGTACGCCTTGTAGACATAAGCCATTCCGCCTATGCCCAAAATTTCTTTTATCTCGTATCTGCCCCCGAGGACTTTATCGGCATATTTGTCTGTCATACACATTCTCCTTGCGCCGGTGAAACAACAACGGCAGTAATATTATCGCCGCCGCCGTTTTCATTGGCGGCACTGACAAGTCTGTTGGCGGCATCATTAACGCCGCATGTACTCAATATGTATTCTATTTCTTCATTGCCGACAAAATTGTAAAGTCCGTCGGAGCAAATAAGAACTTTAACGTTTTGTGATATCGGAACGGTGTTAAAATCAAGGTCGATGTGTTCCGCGACACCGATTGCACGCGTTATGTAATTCCTTTCCGGATGTTTTTCGGCTTCGCTTTCGGTTATGCGCCCGGAATCGACAAGTTCCTGAACAAAAGAATGGTCTTTCGTCACACGCTTAAGTTTCCCGTCGTAGACATAGCATCTGCTGTCGCCGGCGTGAACGACTATCATATTCGGCTCACGTATTACCGCAGCCGCAACGGTAGTACCCATGCCGCGGTATTTCTCCGATGACCGCGCCGCGTCGTAAACAAGAATGTTTGCAGCGTTCACCGCGGTTGTCAAAAGATTTACGACGGAAGAGTCTTTCATATCACGACGCCAACCTCCGCACAGCCGCTCGGTAATTGCTTTCACCGCAATGCCGGACGCGATGTCGCCGGCACGCTCTCCGCCCATGCCGTCGCAAACGACGGCGATACACGAATTTTCGTCGGGTTTGCAGGCAAAACAGGCATCTTGATTTGTAAGACGCCTTCTGCCCTTGTCCGTAACACACGAGTATATCAATTGCATTCTCCTGTTGCCGATTTATTTACGGTGCGGCTTCTGCGAAGCTGTCCGCAGGCGGCATTTATGTCGGAGCCGAGTTTTCGCCGTACCGTGACCGGGATTCCCTTCGACGAAAGTACATCGGCAAATTTTTTGACTGTTTCGGGATAGCTTTCCCTGCAATCCGTTTCTTTGACTTCATTTACGGGAATAAGATTGACATGGCAGAGCATTCTGCCGAGGCGGGAGGCAAGCTCCGCAGCGCACGCCGGCGAATCGTTCACTCCGCGCACGAGCGCGTATTCAAACGATATGCGGCGCGATGTACTGTTCGCATAATCTCTGCATGCCGACAGCAGCTTTTCGATATTGTAGGCATTGTTAACCGGCATCATGGACGAACGTATTGCGTCGTTCGGAGCATGAAGCGACACGGAAAGAGTCAGCTGCAGATTCTTTTCCATCAACTTATATATTTTCGGCACGATGCCGCAAGTGGAGAGAGAAATGTGCCGCATGCTGATATTTTGACCTTTTTCATCGGTAACAAGCCGCAAAAAACGCATAACATTATCGAAATTGTCGAGCGGTTCGCCCATGCCCATCATGACGATATGCGACACTCTTATGTTATTGTCACGCTCAACGGAATACACCTGACCGAGAATTTCGGACGGCAGCAGGCTTCTTACAACGCCGCCGAGAGTGGATGCGCAAAATCTGCAGCCCATTCTGCAGCCTACCTGCGATGAAACGCACACGGTATAACCGTACTTGTATTTCATCAGTACCGATTCTATGACTTCGCCGTCATTCAAAGCGAACAGATACTTTATTGTACCATCATACTCCGAAACGAGCTTCATTTCAATAGCACAGCCGAATATTACAAAATTGTCATTTAGACTCTCGCGAAGCGATTTCGGCAAATCGGTCATCTCCTCAAACGAATCGACGAGCGCTACATGAAGCCAACGATAAATCTGTCCGGCGCGAAAACGCGGCAGACCGAGTGTTTTTATTTCATTTTCAAGCTCATCGTACGTAAATGAGCGGATGTCCTTTTTCATTTAACACTCCCGTTCGAATGCGGCGATAAAAAATCCGTCGCCGCCGTTTTCCGTCGGAACAACGGTAACGAAACCGTCGTCCGATGTTTTTTCCGTATACATATTGTCACGGCAAACCGAAAATTCCGGATGATTTCGAAGAAAATCCGCGCAAACATCTCCGTTTTCGGCGTTATTCAAAGTACAAGTGGAATAAACAAGCCTTCCGCCCTTTTTTACGAGGGACGCGCCGCGTTCCAAAATCGCACGTTGAATTTCGGGCAACCCGGCTATATCCGACAGCGGCTTGTATTTTATCTCCGGCTTGCGGCCTATCACACCGAATCCCGAACACGGAACATCGCACAAAACACGGTCGGCATTGCCGTAACACGCCGGCAGTTTTGAAGCATCCGCGCAAACTGTTTCGATGCATGTAATGCCCAGACGCGCCGCACTCTTTTTTATAAGCTCCGTCTTGTGAGGGTGAATATCACACGATATCAAACGACCGCAATTGTTCATACGTTCCGCAATCGTAAACGATTTTCCACCCGGAGCGGCACAGCAGTCAATTACCGTTTCGCCCGATTTTGCACCGAGCACCGCCGCGCAGAACTGCGAAGACATATCCTGAACATGAAAAAGACCGCGTTTGAAAGAATCAAGCGATGCAACGTCGCCGAAATTTTCAATTTCAAGACAGTTTTCAAACGAAGTCCTTTTGACGTTTATGCCGTCCGCCGCAAATGTTTTTATCAAGCCGTTTTCATCCGTTTTAAGCGTATTGACACGCACGAACACGGGACGGCGTCCCTCAAAAACCGTGAATATGCGCTCCGTTTCCGCTTCACCGTACTGAGCGATAAAAAGCTCCGCAAGTTCCGTCGGAAAAGAAAAACGTTCGGCGAGCGGCTGTTTTTCGTTGATTCCGGCACTCCCCGCCGATTTTGCGGCAACCTTGCGGAGAACGGCATTAACCATACCCGAGGCATATGCAAAACCGCGTTTTTTCACAATCTTAACGCTTTCGTTTACTGCCGCGCTCACGGGAATTTTGTCGAAATACATTATCTGCACCGCACCGATACGCATAATCGCAAGCACGAATGGGGGGAGCTTCGCAACGGGTTTTGTCAAAAATTCCAACAAACATGCGTCAATGGCAAGGCGGTGCTCCGTAACCGAATAAACTATCGATGACACCAGCCTTTTGTCACGTTCGTCCGCAAATCCGTTTTGTTTCAATGCATCGGCAAGAGCGGCGGCGGAATACGCCCCGTTTTTTTCCACCGCGACGAGTATATCCGCAGCTGTTTCCCGGGCAGATTTCATCATTTATCTCCTTTTTCTGTTGTTAAACATTATAACAAACCGCAAAAGGTTTGCCAGCGAAACGGCAAGGGCGGCGACATAAGTAGACGCTGCCGCACGAAGCACTTTTTTGGCACCGGCAAGTTCTTTTTCATCACGGAGAAGTCCGGTCTGTTCTATAACGTCAACAGCGCGTCGGCTTGCGTTCAGCTCCACGGGGAGCGTAACAAGCTGGAATATCATAATAAACGAATAAAGCAAAAGTCCCACCGTGACAAGCGGCTGAAACGACAACGCCAGTCCGAGCAGAGCAAGCGGAATTCCCGCGTACGACCCTATTCTGCAAACAGGCAGAATCGAATTTCGTATCTTTATCGGCACATAACTTTGCGCGTACTGCGCCGCATGTCCCGCTTCATGGCAGGCAACGCCTATCGCGGCTATGGAAGTGGACGAGTAAACCGACTCGGACAGCCGTATGACATTTGTGCGCGGATCGTAGTGGTCGGTCAGCCTACCCGAACACATTTCGATTCGCACGTTTGTAATGTTGTAAAACCGCAAAACGGCTTCGGCGGCTTGCGCACCCGAATAACCGCTTCTGCTGTACACTCCCGAATACGACGAGAATGCCCGTTTTACGGCAATCTGCGCAATAATCGAAAGAATGAAAGCCGGCACGACAAGCACGAGATAGAGGAAAGTGCTGTCGCCGCCGTACCAAAAACCGTAGGTTCCCGGCATAGTAATGACCTCCAGAAATAAAATTTGAAATTTTTCGATTTCAAATCAAGTATATAACAAAAAATTAAATTCAACCTAACAAATATGTTCGTTTTCGACTTAACAAATATATTCGTTGAAACGAAAAGACAATTGCAAAATTTTATGTTAAAAAATCACCCGAGCAGCACTCCGTCCGCATTCGCGTGGCCGCGCAGAAAATCGGCAGCCGACATTTTTTTCGCGCCTTCAAGCTGCACTTCGGTGAGTTCCAAAACTGTGTTGCCGCCGCATTTTACGAAAAGACGTCCGCCGCACGCCGAAAGCGTACCGACGTCACCCCTTGCCGACGAAACGTCGGCGGGACGAGCAGCGCAGAGTTTCAATATTTTGCCGCAGAACGTCGTACGGGCAACAGGCCACGGGTTCATGCCGCGAACCTTATTGTGAACCGACAACGCGTCGCTGTTCCAGTCAATAACAGATTCGTTTTTATCGAGCATCGGCGCAAGCGTTGCATTTTCCGAGTCCTGCTTTACGGGTTTCACCGTGCCGTCCGCGATACCGCCGAGCGTTTTCAAAAGAATATCGGGGCACATCAAAGCAAGACGGTCAAAAAGTTCGCCTGCGGTTTCGTTTTCGCCTATTTCCGTTTCGCACTTTAAAAGCATGTCGCCCGTATCGACTCCTGCGTCCATAAGCATGGTGGTGATTCCCGTCACTTTTTCGCCGTTTATAACGCAACGCTGAATAGGTGCGGAGCCGCGGTACTTCGGCAAAAGCGAACCGTGCAGATTTACACAGCCGTATTTCGGAATGTCAAGCACACGCTGCGGCAAAATTTTGCCGTAAGCCGCAACCACTATGAAGTCGGGCGCGTAAGACAGCAGCTTTTCGTATGATTCGTCCGTTTTGAGTGTCGCAGGCTGGTAGACTTCAACGCAGCCCGCCTCTGCAGCCGCCCTGACGGGAGTGGGCATAACCGTCTGTTTTCTGCCTGCGGGTTTGTCCGGCTGACTCACCGCAAGACAAACATCGTAATCGGGTGAAGCAATCAGACATTTAAGTGCCGAAACGGCAAAATCCGGCGTCCCCATAAAAATCACTTTATACATAAGAACCGCTCCGTTCAGTTATCTCTCGAAATATAAACCTTTTCGCCGGGTGCAAGCACATCGGTATACAGTTTTCCATCGAGGTGGTCAATTTCATGACAGTAACATCTTGCCGCAAGGTCGACGCCTTTGTAAAGGCACCAGTTTCCGCTGCGGTTCTGAGCGCGAACGGTAACAGTTTTTGGACGAACCGTAATCCCGTACTTATGCGGCAATGACAGACACCCTTCATTCTCGCGCTGTTCTCCCGAACTGTCAACTATCGACGGATTTATAAGTTCTTTCACGCCGTCCCCCAAATCCACTATAACTACGCGACGAAGCACGCCGACCTGCACAGCCGCAAGTCCGACTCCGTCGGATTTTGCAAGCGTGTCGCGCATATCGTCAAGAAGAGTAAAAAGTCTTTCGTCAAATTCCGTGACCTCTCTGCTCTTCTTGCGCAGAATAGGGTCATCGTTCACCCTTATCTTTCTTATTGCCATTATCTTTCCTCCGTTGGCTTTAACATCCCGCCGCGTACGGGCGGTCTGTCAATCGGTATTTTCGGGATTGATGTCCGCGTACACGGTCACTGTCCTGTTGTTTTTATCAGACGATACCTCTTTCAGCAACGCGGCAAGCATTGCTCTGAATTTCGCCGTATTTTTTGTTTTTATAATTATCCGTCTTCTGTAACGTCCGCCAAGGCGCTCCGCTTTCGGTGTCATCGGACCGAGGACGACCATTTTTATGTCGTTTTCCGAGTTGTTTTCACACACGAGCTTGCGCAGAAAATCATCCGCGCAGCGAACGCACCTGTCTTCGCTTTCACACGAAAAACCGACGACGCAGATATCACAATACGGCGGATAAATCATTGCTTTGCGCAATATTATTTCACGCTCGTAAAATGAAACATAGTCCTGTTTCGCGGCAAGAGCAATTATATCGTTTTCAGGCGATACCGTTTGAATTACGGCTCTGCCCTTCATGTTTCCGCGTCCCGCCCTGCCGACCACCTGCGTAATAAGGTCAAAAACGCGTTCGGAACTTCTGAAATCAACATCATAAAGCTCTCCGTCGGCAGATGCGATTCCCACGAGCGTCACATTGGGAAAATCAAGTCCTTTTGCGACCATCTGCGTGCCGATAAGAATGTCGTACTCACCGTCGGCAAAAGCTCCGAGTGCAATATCGTGCGCATTTTTTGCCGATGTCGTATCGGCATCCATACGAAGTATTTTTTTATCGGGAAATAAAAATTGCAGTTCCTGCTGAACCTTCTGCGTACCGAACCCCGAATAACGTATATTTTGCGCACCGCACTCAGGGCAAACCGTACCGAACGGCGTTGAATAACCGCAGTAGTGACACATAAGACGGTTGTTTGCAGAATGATATGTCATTGAAATACTGCAATTCGGACACGTAACAACATGTTTACACTCACAACAGACAACAAAAGTATTGTATCCGCGACGGTTGACGAGGACTATCGACTGCTGCCCGTTTCGGCAATTCAACGCTATTTCATCGATAAGCGGCTGCGACAGCGACATAAAACGCTGCAGCAACGTCTTATCGGTCATATCGACAACGCGCACATCCGGCAATTGTGCTTTTCCGTACCGTTTCGTAAGCTCACAAAGCATATATTTGCCGGCTCGCGCCTTTGCAAAAGTTTCCACCGACGGTGTAGCAGAAGCAAGCACCAGCGCGGCGTTATTGTAGGCACATCTGAAACGCGCCGCATCTTTCGCGTTATATCGCGGTGACGTTTCCGACTTATAGGTATGTTCCTGTTCCTCATCGATAACGATAAGTCCCAAATTCTTAACCGGAGCGAACACCGCGCTTCTCGTACCTATCACAATCGACGCTTCGCCACGCTTTATCCGACGCCATTCGTCAAAACGTTCGCCAACAGACAACCCGCTGTGCAGCACCGCCACTTTGTCACCGAACCGGCTTGTAAAAATAGCAGAACACTGAGGCGTAAGCGATATTTCCGGCACAAGGACTATAACACCGCGTCCGTCGGAAACGGCTTTTTCGATAAGTTCCGTGTAAACTCCGGTTTTTCCGCTGCCGGTAACACCGTACAAAAGAGCAGTGCCGCCTTTCCCTGCATCATAGACTTCGAGAAGTTTCTCGTATGCGTTTTTCTGTTCGTCCGAGAGATTATACCGACCTTTTTTATCAGAAAAATACGATTTCGGCGCACGTCTTTTTTCGATGTCAAACGCAACGAGGACACCTTTTTTCAAAAGTGCGGCAACAACCGATTCCCCGACGCCGGTATAGTAGCAAATGTCACGCACCGTCGCATGCTCGTTATCACGCAGGAAAGAAACAACGGCATTTTGCTTATCCGTAAGTTTTTCGCAGTCGGCTTCTTCTGACAGTGCAATCATGCGCTGATTCAATTCGCGAACGCGTTCAAACGTCCCGTTTTCGCTCGAAATAAGACCTTTTTTCTCCATTTTGAGCAAAATCGAAGAGCCGTCGGGAATACCGAGATTCTTTAGCAAAGCGGATTCTTTCACCGGTTTTTTTGCGGACGAAAGAAGCTCCGCAATGCGTCGTTCAGCGTCATTTTGGCATTCGTCGGCACACGTGCACAACAAACCCCACACACGTTCCACGACAACGCACGCACCCGCCGGAAGCATTACACGCGCACACGAAAAAAGCGTCGAAAAAGTCTGTTCGGCAAGCCACGGAATCATCAAAAGCTGCTCCCTGCCAAGAAACGGCTCTGTATCAAGCACGGAAATAACGGTTTTCAGTTTGGTGACATCCTCCCCGTCGGGAATATCTTCAATAGACAAAACTATTCCAAGACGAGCCGTGTTTGCCCGTCCGAACGGAACAAGCACCCGCATTCCCTCTTTCAATTCCGAAAGCATTTCTTCCGGGACGAGATAAGAAAATTCGGTATCAAAACTGTAAGAACACTTCTCAACAGCCGTTAGAGCTATTTTTCCGGCGGCGATCCGCTCCACGTCTTATTTATCCTCCGAATCGTACTCGATACGGCATTCGCCGTCCATAAAATCTCTTATTGCAATGCTTACCGGCTTTTCAACAAGGATTTCCTTGTTCTCGATAGCTTTTTCGTTTATCTCCCGTGAACGTTTTGCAACGCCGACGACGAGCGCATATCTGCTGATATCACCTTTGAGAAGAGGTTTGAGGTCAATGTTTATCATTTTCGTTTACTCCTTTTATAATCTCGGTTATTCTGTCAACGCAGTCTTCGAGTTTATCGTTGACTACGCAGTAGTCGTACATGTCTTTACACATCATTTCTTCTTTTGCTATCTCTATGCGTTTTTTGATGTCTTCGTCCGAATCTGTCCCTCTGCCGACGATGCGTTTCGCAAGTTCGTCAAACGACGGCGGCACAATAAACACAGAAACCGCCTCGGGCAAGAGCTTTTTTATGTTTGCCGCACCGTTTACTTCGATAATAAGAATAACCGTCATTCCGGCATCGGCAAGGCGTGTTATCTCGCTTTTCAGCGTACCGTAGTAATTGCCGCCGTAGCGAACGTATTCGACGAAATCACCGTTTGCGATTTTTCTTTCAAATTCATCCTTGCGAATGAAATAGTAATCGACACCGTCCATTTCGCCGGCGCGTTTTTCCCGTGTCGTAGCGGATACGGTTTGACAAATATCGGGATCTTTCTTTTTCAATTCGTCATACACCGTATTTTTTCCGCACCCCGACGGCCCCGATATAACAAATATCTTTCTTTTCGATTCGCCCATTTTACAATCCTCTTCCTTACTCCTCTTCTTCCCCGTTTGCCTCGCTGCCGTCAAAACGCTTCGCGATTTGCTCAGGCTTGAGATAAGACAGGATAACATGTTCGCTGTCCGTAAAAATCACGGAATACGTCTTGCGTCCCTGTGTGACATCTATAAGTCTGCCCGTTTCCTTTGCGTTTTGCATCATTCTTCTCACGGGTGCAGATTCGGGACTGACAACGGAAACGACCCTTTCGGCATTAACAAGATTGCCGAACCCGATATTCACAAGCTTCATAATCGTTCACCGTCATTCGATATTCTGAATTTGTTCTCTTATTTTCTCGACAAGTGCCTTTATGTCTATAACTTTCCGCGCGATTTCGATATCGGATGCTTTTGATCCGACGGTATTTGCCTCCCTGTTTATTTCCTGTACAAGAAAGTCGAGTTTTCTGCCTACCGGTTCATCCGACTCGAACAGCGTATGCAGCTGGTCGATATGACTTCTGAGCCGCACGGTTTCCTCATCCACCGCGATTTTATCAGCAAACACCGCCGCCTCCGTGAGAAGACGCTGTTCGTCGACCGATGCGTCGCCGATAAGCTCCGCAATGCGCGTTTTCAGCTTTTCATTATATTCTTTCACCGTCTGCGGTGAACGTTTATCGATAAATTCAACGTTCTCCATGATTGCGTCCGCCTTGCTCAGGACATCGTTTTTGAGCTTCTCGCCTTCCGTTTCACGCATCGCGGTAAACGATTTAACGGCTTCGAGCGCGACATTTTTAACTACCGCCCAGACAGCATCTTCATCGGCGGGATTTTTTCTGACCGAAAAAATATCCTCGTGGCACGTAAGGATATCGACCGTTCTGTCCATAGACAGGTGATACGTTTCGCACAACTCGTCGAACGCCGCCATATACCCCGCCGCAAGCGAATGATTTATCTGCACGGCGCAGTCATCCTCGCGGTCACTCTCTATCTGAACGCTGCACTCTACCTTGCCGCGTGAAATATAATCCTTCAAAAAGGCTTTGAGCTTTTCCTCCAAAAACGAATACGCCCTGTATACTTTCGCGGAGAATTCAAAATATCTGTGGTTTACACTTTTTATTTCCACCGTGACGGTAAATCCGTCGGCTGAGCCGACCGCCCGTCCGTAGCCTGTCATACTTCTTATCATATTCCTGTTATCCTCCGTAACAGTCAAAAGCGTCCCGTCTGACGTTTGAGCAGGGACACTTCATCCTTCGTAAGTTCGCGGTACTCACCGGGGCGAAGATGCCCCAATGTGAGTTGCCCTATCGCCGTCCGCTTAAGTCGCACCGTTTCAAGTCCCGCTGCCTCGCACAACCGCCTTATCTGTCGATTCCTGCCCTCGTGAAGAATCACTTCCAACACCGACTTATCGGGTTCGTTTGATATTATTCTGACATCCGCCGGATATGTTTCGCGTCCGTCTATCATCATTGACGAAGTAAGCACGGTTATCTGCTCGTCCGTTATTTTCGGGCGCACACTCACACGGTAAGCCTTCGATATATGGTGCGACGGATGCGTTATCGCGTTCGCGAAATTGCCGTCGTTCGTTAGCAGCAGCAGTCCTTCGGAATCTCTGTCGAGTCTGCCGACGGGATAAACCCGGCAGTCTATGTCGCTTATAAGCTCCGCGACGCATTTTCGGTCAAGCTCATCACTCATCGTGGTAACATACCCACGCGGTTTGTACAGCATTATGTACCTGTTGCCGCCGCCAGCACGCGTCAGTTTTTTTCCGCAGAACATGACGGAATCGTGCTTCGGGTCAACCTTTTCGCCTATCTCGGCTATGTGACCATTCACCTTTACTTTGCCCGCTGCGATAAATTCCTCAGCCTTTCGACGGGAAACTATGCCGCAATCGGCTATGAATTTTTGTAATCTGACTGTTTCGTTCATATTCTTATAACACCATAAAGGCTGACGGTATCTGTTTTTTTACCCTCAACCTTTATTTTCCTCTCAATTTGAGCTATGCGCGGCGTTGCGTCAACCGTTACGTTACTGAGCCGAACCGGTTTTGCCGCCGTTTTTGAGTTTTGATACGGAACCCGAAACCTTATCGATAACATCGGGAACCATGTTGACAAGACGCTCGGCAGCGTTGTCATTCGCCGTGATGTGTTTAAGCGTAACTTCGCCGTCTTTAAGCACAAGGAATGCGACGGGATTTATGGTAATTCCCGCGCCGCCCGCGCCGCCGAAAAGCTCTTTGCCGTTCTTTGACGGAAAATCTGAGCCGCCCGATGCAAAGCCGTATGTAACTTTGGAAACGGGAATCACGGTAATGTTTTCGCTCAACTTCATCGGTTCGCCGACTATCGTGCTTACATCTACAAGCTGACGAACTTTTTCGATTGTGACTGAAAGAATTCCTGATGCGGTTTTTTCACTCATTTGGTACTTCACTCTTTCGTATATTATTGTTTTTTTGTTTGATATGTTTTTGCTCCGACGGAGCGGAATTTGCCTTTGACGTCTTGGTGATTTTGACAATCAATCCCAAAAGCACCTTAAAAACGAGTTTTATCGCCAATGCAATTGTTAGACCGACGAGCCTTATCGGCACGACGTGAAATTTTATTCTGAACGACGCTTCGCCGTAACGGGCGAGGAAGTCGGGATAAACGTTTATATTGTAATCTTTCAACGTACATGCCGACGCGAGAGCGCCGAGCATGGGAAACAAAACGGAACTGACTTCACCGTAATATATCGCGGTTTTGGCGGCATCCTTTTTTGAACACCGCATATCAAGATCAAATTCCTCGATGATAAAAGCGCGAAGAAGTCCGCCAAAGAAAGTGCCGATATACGAAAAAACACGTTTTACTATCTCAATAAGTCCGTCGATTCCCTCCGCTTCGTACAACAGCTTCAGGAGATTGACATCATTTTTCTTCTGTGCGGGAGCGGCCTGTTCGCCATCCTCCGCCGTCTGTACCGATTCGCCGTTTTCGATGTCGGACTGCGCATTCTTATCAGACGCGGCTGCAGGTTCGTTCTTTTTGCCCGCCGTATCTTTTGCGTCGGTTGCGGATTTTTCGTCGGAGGTTCGGGCATCGGCAGACTCAGCCGCATCCATCGTCTTTTCTTTTTTTTCGGCAGGATAAAGCGGAATTTTCAAAAACAGCCATTTCAAAAAAAGTTCGGTTTTTTCGTCGGAATACTCTGCAAACACAACGACCTTGATACACAACGCCGCTGTGACAACGGCGATAATGCCGAGAAGAACCCAACCGATTATTTTCAGTACAATCAATGCTGTCACCCCGCTTGTCAGAGAATCGAAATCTGTCCGTCCGTATCGGACACATCGTTTTGTATGTTTTCAAGTGCCGCCGCTGCCGCCTTTGTGTCCTGTATCTCGGGCAGCTCGGCAAGAGTAGACATGCAAAAGCACTTTAAAAAATCCGTTGTTGTACAGTATATCAAAGGTCGACCCGGTAAGTCAAGTCTTCCGCATTCTTCTATGAGATTTCTTTGGCACAAAGTATTGATAACGCCGCCGCAATCCACACCTCGAACCTGTTCCACAAACGAGCGCGTAACGGGTTGATTATACGCAATCACCGCAAGAACCTCGAACGCAGCGGAAGACAGCGGTTGATTCCGTTTCATGTCGAGCACCGTCCGCACCGCTTCAGCGTACTGCGGTCGGGTGGCAAACTGCGCCTTTGAACCGAGGAGAAGCAGCTCGACCGCGCTGTCACGCTCATCATATTCTTTTTTCAGTTGATTGAGTGCGGAGTCGAGCTTTTCGGGCGAACACCCCAGAGCACCGACAAGTTTTGCGCGCTCGACAGGTTCGCCGGATGCAAAAATAATAGCCTCCGCCGAATTTTTAAGACTGTTGTTTTTCTCGTCAGTCAAAATCAAGTTCTCCCTCCGGCATTTTTATAAGTGATACGGTCATTTCGTCGCCGTCACCGTCTATACGAATATGTTTTGTTTTTGCAAGTTCCAAAACCGCCAAAAATGCGGCAACCATATCGGAACGGCTCTCGGAGGAACGAAAAATATCTGTCAATGCACGTTTTCCCACTCGCGAGAGAACCTCGCACACCGACTTTATCTTTGCCGACACTGACACGATTTTTTTTGCCACAATCGGTCGGAATACGTCGATTGGCGGGGGAATAAGTTTTAGTCTTTTACCGACAACGCGCATGTAGGCATTGAGCAGCTCGAGCGGGTCGTGAATACGCGTGTACGTGTTGTCGCCTTCTATTTTTTCCTGCGGACGCGGTATGGAATCAAACCCGTCGGTGCGGCCCGACAGCCCCTCCGCCACGCGCTTCATCTCCGCGTATTCTATAAGTTCACCGGAAAGCTCGCGTTTGAGCGCTTCGGATTCCTCGTAAACCGGCAGCAGCGACAGACTTTTTATGTGAACGAGCCGCGCCGCTGTTTCGAGAAATTCGCTTGCAACATCCATATCCGCCTCCTGCATCCGTTTGATGTATGCGGAATACTGGTCAACAAGCTCCGTTATGGGGATATCGTAAATATTCAGTTTGTGTTTGGTGATGAGATGAAGCAAAAGATCCATCGGACCTTCAAAAACTTCTATCTTGTAATTTATCGTTTCCATGCTTTGCTCCGCACTGTTTATTTCAGCAACGGTGCAAACGGCATCGTGCACAGTGCATTCAGTCCTTTGTATATAATCTGCGAAAGCAACGAAACGGGCGAGAACCCGATGCGGTCGAAAACAAAAATGAGCACGAAAAGCGCTATCATGGAATAACGCTCGTATTGAAGGAGCTTATAGTATATTCTGTCCGGCAAAATCGCGGTAAGTACGCGCGAACCGTCAAGAGGAGGTATCGGAATAAGATTGAATACGGCAAGAGCGATGTTTACGCTCGCCGCGTACCGAAAGAACAGATATGCCGCCGTTGAGAGGTTTTCCGGTATCCACGTGTGAACATAAAGCACGTTTACAATGTTCTTACACAGCAAAAAAATGACGGAAAGAATAATATTCGAAACGGGTCCCGCAAGTGCGGTAAGTCCGAAATAGAGCTTCCTCTTTTTCGGGGGGAAATTGTTGATGTTCACCGGCACGGGTTTTGCATAACCGAAGCCGAAAGCGATAATCATAATCGTGCCCATCAGGTCAAGATGAGCCGCGGGATTGAGAGAAATACGTCCGCTCAAACGCCCCGTAGCATCGCCGAGCTTGTTTGCCATCCACGCATGCGCACTCTCGTGAACGGGGAAACAGCATATGATGACAAAAGCCAGAACGCAGATGTTTACGACCATGGTGGCTGAATTGCCTTCTCCGCTCAGGAACTCAAACAACGTCGTTATCATTTTTTAATCTCACCTTTATTTGTTTTTTGTTACGGCGACAAATCTGTCGGCACCGTAAAAATCATTTATCTTTTCGGCTTTTCCGTATCGGGAAAACATCCGAAACACGGCATCGGACTGCCCCTCTCCGCACTCCGCCGCGGCAAAACCGCCGGGAGTCATGTACGGAATCCATTTTTGAGCAATAGCCTTGTAAAAGACAAGTCCGTCGTTTCCGCCGTCAAGAGCACTGCACGGTTCGCACAGAACCTCTTTTTGAAGCGACGGTATGTCGCCGCTCATTATATACGGCGGATTGGAAACAATCATATCCGGCGCGGGAACGCCGCCGGGCACGCCGTCGAGAACATCGCAGCGAATCAAGTGCAATCTGCCGTCGCTGCATATCGCGGAATTCTTTTCAAGAAATTCAAAAGCACCGTCAAACAGTTCAAACAGATACACATCCGTCTGAGGACACTCGCACGCTACGGTTATGCCGATGCAGCCCGTCCCCGCGCAGAGGTCAAAAACCGTTTTGCTGCCGCTGCGCCTGACCGTTTCTACACATATTCCGGCAAGCTGCTCCGTTTCCGGGCGCGGTATCAGCACACCCTCGCCAACCGAAAAATTTCTGCCGAAAAAACTCTGCTCTCCGATTATATACTGTAAAGGTCTGCCGTTTGCGCGCTCGGATATCATTTCATTAAACCGCCGCGCTTCGTTATCCGACACCGTTTTGTCCGGATTCAGCAAAAATTCGGTGCGGTCGATACCGACTGCGGTCAGACAAAGATGAAGAGCATCAAAACCGGCATCCTGTGTTCCGTTTTTTTTCAATTCGGCTGCGCCGCGCTCATACATTGCCCTTACGGTGTCATTCAAGTGTATCGTCCTCCGGATTGTCGGTTATCACCGCTTTGACCGAGGCAATCGCAACCTCTATCATGCTGTCGTCGGGTTCTTTTGTTGTTATACGCTGCATCCAAAGACCGGGAGCGGAGAAAATTTTTGTCAAAACATTATCATGTCTGCCGGCGTATTTTATAAGCTCGTAGCTTATGCCGGTAACAACGGGCAGGACAAGCAAAAGTTTTACGAGAATCCAAATTATCCTGTTCGATGAATCCGTGAGCGCGGGAAAAACCAACGACACAACGGAAGAAACGATTATGCTCGTGATAAGCACGATAAAAATGAAACTGGTGCCGCATCTCGGGTGAAACCGACAACAACCGCGCACATTTTCAACCGTAAGGTCAAGACCCTTTTCGTAGCAGAAAATCGTCTTGTGTTCCGCGCCGTGGTACATGAACACACGGTGAATCTCTTTCATCTGTGAAACGGCGAACATATATACAACTATAACAACGGCGCGAATGAGTCCCTCGAAAAGCGCGTGAAATTTCGCAAGCGAATCGCCGAAACAGTATTTATCAACGACATCGACAAGGTACGTCGGCAAAAAGACAAACAGCCCGACACCTATAACGACAGCAAAAACGGACGCGATACCCGTTAAAACCGCGAACATTTTCGGTCCCATATGGTCGTTTATCCATCTGTCGAGCTTGCTCATTTTTTCCGGGTCGGACTCATCCTCAAGTTCTCCGGAAAGTTCCGCCGAACGCATAAGCGACTTGTAACCTATTACCATGGACTCTATAAAGTTGACGATGCCTCTGATAAACGGCAACCCGAGAAATTTCACTTTGTCGCGGGCATGCTTTGTTTCAAAGTATTCGGTGATTATTTCGCCGCTTGTGTTCCGCACCGAAAGAGCCGCGCCTTTCGGTCCGTTCATCATAACGCCTTCGATAAGAGCCTGACCACCGACCGAAGTCTTACGCATTTTTTTCTGTTTTGAATCTTTATTTTTACTCATGGCTATCCTTTCCGCCTGCAAGATTAACGGCCGCAACGGGGAACGATACAATCACGGTGGTTCCCTCGCCCAAAACGCTTACGATTTCGAGCTTGCCGCCGTGCATCGACACAATTTCGTCGCAAACCGCAAGTCCGATACCGGAGCCTTTTACCGATTTGTTTGCCTTATAAAATTTTTCTTTGACGTGCGGCAAATCTTCGGGAGAAATTCCGCATCCGGTGTCAGCAATACTTATTTTAACGTCTTTTGCTGTTAACGCTGCAACTATCGCAATTCTACCGCCCGGTTCCGTATATTTTATCGCATTGTCGATTATGTTAACAAAAACCTGCTTAATTCTGTCGGGATCTCCCTGTGCGGGAGCAGGATAATCGGGAGTGCTGTAAAAAATGTCGATGCCCTCGCGCCGTGCTCTGTCGCGCAGAACATATACCGCGTCGTCAAGCTCGGCAAGAATATCTATCTTCTGAAGACGAAGCGACATGCGCCCGCTCTGCATACGCGAAAAATCGAGAAGATCTTCCACAAGAGCGTAAAGCCGTTCTTCTTCGTTGAGTATAACTTTCAAACCTTCATTGAGTGTTTTGTCATCTCCGCCCGCGTTAATACTCAAAAGCGTTTCCGTCCAACCTTTTATGGCGGTAAGCGGTGTGCGCAGTTCATGCGACACGGTAGAAATAAAGTCGTTTTTCAGTCGGTCTGTCTTATAAATTTCGTCCGTCATGTAATTTATCGACTCCGACAACTCGGAAATTTCATCGTAGCGGTTTGCGATGTTGACTTTTTCCGTATAATTACCAGATGCAATACGCCGCGTCGCATCGTTAATTTTTTTGACCGGCACAACAATGGAGCGAACAAAAAACAATCCCGATATAACAACGAGCGACAACGCGAACAAGCAAAATGCGGCAGCAACGAAAGCGACCTGCGCCACCTGGCGATCAACATCGTGCAAAGATATGATGTAACGTACCGCACCGTTTGAGTAGCCGTCGGTTTTCGGCATAAATACCGTAAGAGCCATGACATGCTCCCCGCTGCCGGTAAAACCTTTTGCGATTCCCATTCCGGTTGAGGATTCCGACGCAAGCACATAATCCGTATCGTCGCCCGGAATTGCAGCAAAACCGGTTGAAGTCGCAACCACGGTGTCATTCTTATCGTACACCCAAACTTCCGCCGTGTTGATTTCGGAAAAGTTTTCGACGTATTCCTGCGCACGCTGCACAAAAACTTCTTCGGTAGAGTCGATATACGCGCCGAAATACTCTGCAACGGCACTGCTCTGCCCCATTGAGAGAAGACGTGTTTTTACCGTATCGTAGTAAAACCCGCGAATCGACAGCGTAATCGCCGCCGCAATGCAGGCAAGTATTACTGCAATGACAAGAAGCGTGGTAAGCATCCACCGCGCCGTAATACCGCTTTTTATGAGCTGCTTCTTTTTTTTCTTTTTCATTTTATGTTATTTATGTTATGTGAGCCACTTGTAGCCTACGCCCCAAATCGTTGTAAGGTGACGCGGCGATGACGGATCGTCTTCGACTTTCATGCGCAAGCGGCGAATGTTTACGTCCACGACTTTATCGTCGCCGTAATACATGTTGCCCCACACGTTTTTCAAAATCTCGCCTCTTTCGAGCGCAACGTTCGGGTGTGTAAAAAAGTATTCCATTATCTGAAATTCAACTTGCGTAAGCTCTATCTGCTTTGAATTTTTAGTAAGCGAACGGCTGCGCAGGTTAAGTACAAACTCGCCGAGTTCTATTGTATTGCCTTTTTCACGGTTTTGTTCTCTGTAAACGCGGTTCACGGTAACACGCCTGTAGACTGCATCGATACGCGCCATGAGTTCGGATGTGGAAAACGGTTTTGTGACATAATCGTCCGCGCCGACAAGAAGACCGGTAACTTTGTCCATTTCCTGCGTTCTTGCAGTAAGAATAATAATGCCGAGCGTGCTGCTTTTGCGTCGAAGCTGTTTGCAAACCTCCAGCCCGTCCACTATCGGCATCATGATGTCGAGCAGAGCGATATCGAAATTTCCGTTGTTTTCGTCATAAAGCTGCAGCGCGCGCTCACCGTTCTCCGCCTCAACAACTTCAAACCCGTTTCTGGCAAGGTTGATAACGATAAATTCCCTAATTGATTTTTCATCTTCCGCAACTAAAATTCTTTTCATAATTCTATCTCTCCGTTTCTATCTCTCCGTTTTTATTGGCTCGATATCCGCGTTCACCGATTCCGGCGTAATACCCGCTTTGCGTCCGCTCTCCGTCACAAACGCACTGACACGGACAATCTGCTCATCGTCGGAGTCGTCCGAGGAATCCGTTTCGGTCGATTCCGCAGGTGAAACGGTAAACAAAAGCTCTCCGTCTTCTTCGCCTTTATCGGGATATGAATAAAACATTATGCTGCCCGACGCCCTGTCAAAACGGATATAAGCCGTCTTTTGATATTTCTCAAGATTGATGCGAATATTCAATTCATCGCAAATATAATACATGCCCACGCTTACGAGTTTTTCGCCGTTGAAATTAAGGTATTCCGTTATATAAATACGGCCGTCAGAACCTTCTTTGGGTGACAAAACTTCACTTTTCTCATACAGTACGGTGCGTGGGATATCAACAGAGCCGTCACCGTTCATATCCTCCGACACTGCGTACGACGAGCGCATTGTGGATTCGCAAAGCGGTGCGCCTTTTTCATCCAGAGGACGCACAAACGCCGAACGCAGATAATCGTAATAGACAATTTCCGTTAAATATCTTCCGTCAGAAAGCTGAGCATCAATATAAAATCTGTAGTTGCCCGCCCGCATATCATGCGCATACGACACAAGCGAAGCTATCCTGCTGTCAAGCTGTACTTCGCTCAACGGAACAAATCTGCCGTCCAGGACATCATATTTAAGACTTTTAAGCTGCGCCGTGGGATTTTCTGATGCGGCGTCCAATATTGTGTACAAAAGTTCGTCAGCGCCGTCAAAATCAACGTCAATGAAATCGAAAGCCGAAATTCTGACCGATGCAAGACTTACAAAGTCTTTTTTATCGGCATCCGTATCATCCGAATAACGGTATACGGTAAGCATTTTATCTTTCTGCCCGTCGGCAAAAGCCCATGCAACGGCAATCTCCGAAACGGAATCTCTGTCAAAATTGCAAAATGTGATACTGTACACGTCGCTGCCGTTTCCCTTGACGTCGGTAACAGAATGCCACATTCTGTCATCTTCATTGTACTTCAAAAAGTGCATACGCACTTCGCCCGCCGTATCCTTGGGCATGTAGAAAACAATCGATTCGCTTACGCCATCTCCGTCGTAATCATAAAGGACGTACGCCGAACGATATTCACCGGAAACGGGGCGGACGAGCGACACATCTTTGCCGACGGCACTTTCGAACGCCTTTTGGATGTCGGCGTTATCACCGGTAAGCCGCGGCGCATTAATGAGTGAATCGACGGAAAAAACGTTAAATACGGAACATCCGGACAATACCGCGACTAAAACAACTGCAGCGGCAGACACAACCGCACGGGTAATCCTGTTCATTCCGCCGACCTCCTTTTCTTTTGTTTTCACTGCGGATAAAATGCTCAGCCGTAATTATTTTACGGTTATTACGATTGAGTAGTCACCTCTCACCCAGCTGTCCGTAAGCGTGCGCAGAATGACTTTCGCGGGAACCGTATTCTCGCCTTTTTTAAGTTCAATGCCGTCAAGCACGGGAACGGCATAAGCAGCTGTCGAGTCAATATCCGCTACCGACGATTCCGGTCCGATTATCTGAACCGACTGAATCGTTGCGGTTGTTATTTCAGCTCCTTCGGGAAGTTGAGCATCGCCGACTTCCACGGGAATTTCCATCCAGCGTTTTGCCATCGTGCTCATATCGACCGTAACGGTAAAGCTCTTGATATCGTCCTCGAAGTTACACTGAATGTCACTCGCGGCAAATGTAAATACATTCACATCGTTGTTAATATCCTTAAAATCGATGCTGCCTATCGAAAGTCCCTCACTCTGAATATGCTGCACATCGTTGGATGCAACGGTTATTTTCGCCTTGTCCGGCGAAACCGTGTACGTCGGCGAGGTGTCGCGATAGCTCTTGGGGGAATTTGTAAATGTCACTATCGGCGTAACATCTGTTGAATAGGTAAGGCTCACCACGACGTAAACTTTCGTATCGTCAACAACCGAAACATGTGAAAAATCCGCATTGCCCGTTGAACTTACCGGCACTATCTCCGCTTCGAAAGTTTCGGTGCCGGAAAGCTGTTTGTCAACCGTTGCAACGGCTTTTACCGACGAGATTCTGTTTATCTCGAGCGCGGGACCTTTGAGCTTTATTGTTTCAACGCTCAACTTCGGTTCGTCTACGTTAAAACCGTCGGCGACGGAAAAGTTGTCGCCCTTATTGACTTCCTCAACGAGGTCAAACTCTTTCGTTACAAGCTCATCAAAATACACCGAGATGTACGTCCTCGAGAGATTTGTAATTTCAACTCCGTTCTCGTCGATTGAATGAGAAATTGGAAGATTATACGTACCAGCCGTCGAAACAGACGTCAGAGAAGCGGTAAGAGTTATCTTGTCAGCCACTTCGGGTGCGTTCAAAAGATAACTTTTTCCTCTCAGAGTAACATCGACGTAATACTCCTGTTCACCGAAAATCTGCAAGCCGTTGTTTGCGGCAAGGCTGCCTTCGACCGGGAGCTGCACCTTCACGTTTTTAATGATTTTTTCGGTATCCTGCGTCTGGTACATCGATACTCCGCACCAGCATATTATCGCCACGATAACGGAAAAAACGAACACGCGTTTATTGTCCTCAAGGAAACGCGTAAAGAATGAATCCGAACCCTTGCCCGATTTTTTATTTTCAGTCATTGCCGCTTTCCTCCTTCGTTTGTTCGCCGTCCGTTGTTTCTTCGGTCTTTCCTTTTTCGGAGTTATCGGAGCCTTCGGAATTTTCCGCGTTCTCCGCAGTATTCTTCGCTTCCGCAGTTTGCGCCGCATTTTCTCCGGCTGCGCTTTGTTCGGGAGATGCGGCATGTTCTTCTCCGTCGGCGGCGTCCGCCTTTTCTTTCGACTCCGATTCGGAAGCGGAAGATGTATTTTCAGCCGACGAAACTTTTTCTTCTTTTTCCGCT
The DNA here is from genome assembly GCA_963657065.1 of bacterium. GTDB lineage: Bacteria > Bacillota > Clostridia > Oscillospirales > Acutalibacteraceae > RUG806. The sequence continues at coordinate 21,678 of CAVKLD010000005.1, read as the reverse complement.
TTCTTTTCCTTTCTCTCTTTTTTCTTCTTTTCCGATTTTTTCTCTTCTTTTTCCTTTTCTTCCTTTACGGATTCCGTCTTATTTTCGGTGGAAAATTCGCCGACAGACGTGTCGCTTTTTTTGCGTTTTGCAAAAAGGTCTTTGGGAGTTTTTTTCTTGTCGCTGCCGCTGAGAAGATATTTGCCGAGTTCCTCGCGCAGCTGACTGTCGGTAAAGCCTCTTATAAGCTGACCGTCCACCGCAATTGAAATTGTGCCGGTTTCCTCGCTCGTGACCACGGCTATCGCGTCGGAATTAAGACTCGCTTCGAGCGCCGCTCTGTGACGAGTGCCGACGTTTTCAACGATTTCGCGGTCATTCTTAAGCGGAACGACACACCTTGCCGCAACAATACGACCGTCCTTAAGTATCACCGCGCCGTCATGAAGCGGAGCTTTCGGATAGAATATACTGCAAAGCGTTTCAAATGTTATCTGCGCGTCAATCGGCACCGACTGTTTCATATAATCGCCGAGCAGGGTATCGCGCTGAATAAGAATCAGCGAACCGACCTTGTTGCGCCCCATTGCGCCGCACGCTCTGCAAACGCAGTTTATCATATCGACATTTACGCTTTCCTCGGACTGTTCGAAAAACGAAAATCTGTTTCCGAAACGTCTTTTGCCAAGAAGTTCAAGCGCCTGACGGATTTCCGCTGAAAAGAGAATAACGAAAATAATCAGAATGTCGCTGAACAGCTTGCTGAACAGATATGTGCTCGTGTTCATGCCGAGTATCGTCACCACGGCATACATGATTGCGACAAGCACAATTCCCTTGACCACCTGAATCGCCTGCGTCTTCCGCATCTGTACGATTACGACGTACACAATAATCGCAACAACAAGGATATCGAGTGTGTCCGACAAAAAATTATAGTTCAAAAAAACATCTTTGAGCTGCAAAAAGAAGTTTTTCACTGTTTCAGATATCATTTTAGTCCACCACCAAAGTTATTTTTCATAAATAAGTGCAACACAGTGACATGACATCCCCTGACCGTCACCGGTAAAACCGAGTTTTTCCTCCGTGGTCGCCTTAACGCTCACGCGCGACACGTCGATACCGCATGTGCGCGACAGATTTTCACGCATTTTTTCGGTGTAAGGCGAAACTTTGGGAGCTTGCGCAATCAAAGTGACATCAATATTGCCCGGTTCAAATCCGCTTTCATCGAGCAGGCGGATGCATTCCGCAAGGAGTTTTATGCTGTCCGCACCGCTGAAGCGTTCATCTGTGTCGGGAAAGTGTTTTCCGATGTCGCCGAGCGCAGCTGCACCCAAAAGCGCGTCGCACACCGCATGTGTGAGCACATCGGCATCCGAGTGTCCGAGCAGTCCTTTTTCGTAAGGAATCTCAACGCCGCCAAGTATAAGCCGTCTGCCTTCAACAAGCCTGTGAACGTCGTAACCGTGACCTACTCTGAACATCGTACTCTCTCCGTTCACGCTTTTTCACCGAGTATTTTTGCGGCTGCCGCGAGCTTTACCGCGACACAAATGACTTCCGCAGCCGTTTCAACTTCCTCCACGGAGGGGCAGGACGGAGCAAGCCGGATGTTTGAATCATCGGGATCGATTCCGTAAGGATACGTCGCGCCTACGCCCGTAAGTGTTACGCCGCACTCTTTGCAAAGCTGTCCGACGTATTTTGCCGAACCGACATTGACATTAAGACTGATGAAATAACCGCCTTTCGGATCTGTCCACGATGCAATATCCAGTCCGTCGAGCCGCTTGTGAAGCACCTCCGACATTTTTGCAAATTTTGGTCTTAAGAAGTCGGCATGCCTTTCCATCTGCGCCTTGAGGTCGTCGACATTTTTGTAAATAAGCGCGTGACGGAGCTGATTTACCTTGTCGTAGCTGATAATTTGAACCGTAAGACGCTTCTTTATATCTTCAATATTGGCGTCGCTCGCGGCGACAGCGGAAATCCCCGCTCCGGGATATGTTATTTTTGAGGTTGACGCAAAAGCAACAAATCTGTCTTCCGTGCCGTACTTTTTCGCGGCTTCAAATACGTTCGAGAGTTCGTCTTTCTCGTCGTAGAGATCGTGAAGCATGTACGCCTCGTCCCAGATAACTCTGAAATCTTCCGCAGCTGTCTTCATAGCGGCAAGGCGTTCTACGGTTTTTGCGGAATATGTTATGCCGTCAGGATTTGAATATTTCGGAACGCAAAACATACCCTTGACAGTCGGATCTTTAACAAGTTCCTCGATAGCGTCCATATCGGGTCCGTCGGCTGTCATTTTCACATTGACGAGCTGTGCGCCGAAATGCTCCGCAACGGCAAAGTGTCTGTCGTAGCCGGGGACAACGGCGATTATCTTGTAACCGGGAACCCGTGACCACGGCTCTGAACCGCACGCACCGTGAGTGCAGCACTGCGAAAAGTAGTCAAACATCAGATTAAGACTGGATGAACCGCACACGATAACGTTTTTCGCGTCAACACCGAAAACTTCGCCGAAAAGGCGTCTGCATTCGGGAATGCCGCACAGAAGACCGTAGTTGCGGCAATCGGTGCCGTCTTCCGACTTGAATCCGCACTGCGAAAGGTCGACCGCAGACAGGTTGTCCGAAAGAGCAAGCTGTTCGGTGCACGGCTTTCCTCTCGCCATGTTTATATCTATATTGCGGGTTTTTAATTCGTCGTAATATTTTTGGGCCTCCGATTCAAAGCTGCGGAGTTCTTCAACCGAAAAATTTTCAAGAGATTTCATGGATTATTTACCTCATTCCAAAACAAAAGATATTCATACACCAATACAGTTTATCACATGTGTCGGGAATAATCAATATCTTTGCCGTTTTTAAATAAAATAATAAAGAAGGAATATGGAAAAAGCAGCCAGCCCGAACACGAATTCGGACGGACTGCCGCAATATTGATTTTACATCCGCGCACCGTAAAGGCAAGCATCCGGACACGGACGAAAAGAAGTCCGTCATTTCATCGGACAAGACAAAACCGTACGAAAAAAGTACATGTTTTGAATCATTTTTCTCCGCGTTCTCGAATTATGAGGCGTGTCGGAGTGCCTTCCAGTCCGAACACTTCGCGAATTTGATTATCGATATACCGCTGATAACTGTAATGAAACAGTTCTCGATTGTTGACAAACGCGACAAACGTCGGCGGACGCGTGGAAGCCTGCGTCATGTAATAAATTTTCAGGCGTTTTCCCTTGTCAGTCGGCGGCTGCACACGGGCTTCGGCATCGGCGAGTACCTGATTCAGTCTGCCCGTCGGAATCCTGACGGCGTTCTGATCATCAACGAATTTTATCAATTCGAAAAGACGTTCCAAACGCTGACCCGTCTTTGCCGAGATAAAAATAATCGGAGCGTACGACATAAACGAAAAATCGTTCATCAGTTTTTTTCTGTATGCGTCCATCGTGCGTCCGTCTTTCTCGTAGGCATCCCACTTATTGACGGCGATGATACACGCTTTTCCGGCTTCATGAGCTATTCCGGCAACTTTCGAGTCCTGTTCCGTAAAACCCTCGAGAGCATCTATCATGATAACGCACACGGTGGCGCGTTCCACCGCCGCAACGGCACGTAAAACACTGTACTTTTCTATGCGGTCGTCAACCTTCGATTTCCGCCTTAATCCCGCAGTATCGATAAACATAAACTTGCCGTGGCTGTTGCACACAGCAGTATCCGTAGCATCACGCGTTGTTCCCGCTATATTTGAAACCAGCATACGTTCTTCGCCGCAAAGTGCATTGACAAGCGATGATTTACCGACATTCGGTTTGCCGATGACGGCAACGCGGACGAAATCATCATCCTCAGTCTGTTTTTCCTCTTCGGGAATAAGTTTTATCACCTCGTCAAGCAAATCGCCGGTTCCGTGTCCGTGAACAGATGAAACGGCAACGGGATCGCCCAATCCGAGGTTGTAAAACTCGTAAAAGTCCGCAGGCGGCGCACCGAGCGAATCGCATTTGTTAACACATAGAACAATCGGTTTGCCGCTCTTTATAAGCATTGACGCAACTTCGGCGTCGGTCGCAACAATGCCGGTTTTTAAATCACAAACGAAAATTATCGCATCGGCGCTGTCAATGGCGGTCTGCGCCTGACGGCGCATCTGCGAAAGAATAATATCGTCGGAATACGGCTCTATGCCGCCGGTATCGACAATGAGGAATTCCCTGCCGAGCCATTCGCAGTCGGCGTAAATTCTGTCACGCGTTACTCCGGGGGTATCGTCAACTATCGAAAGCCGTTTGCCCGAGAGTTTATTGAAAAGCGTTGACTTGCCGACATTCGGTCTGCCGACTATTGCTACTATCGGTTTCCCCATAAAAAACACCTCCGTTTTCTATTGTTCGAAAAAACTGTCAAACATACTGTATCCATCGCATTGCGTAATAAAAATACGCGTGTCGAGTTCTTTTTCGAGTTCTTCTTTTGTCATATCATCGAGAAAAACAGGTTCATCCGGTCCCTTGAACATTGCCGAAGGCAGAACGAGCGTATCGTAATCAAACCCCTCTTTTTTCAGTTCATTGCAAAGATTTATTCCTGTCAAAAGACCGGCAACGGTAACGTTTTCACCGAAAAATGTATTTTTAACGCGGTACACTTTAATTTGCGTACCTGTAAATTTTTTACAGAAAGCATCCGCAAGCTCTGATATGAGTTCATACGCCGCATAGCCTGTTGCAAGCGCAAAACGCCTCACTTTTGCGTCGCCGTCTTCACTGTCAAGCGCGTCGTAAAAATCGTGCTTTGACGCGGCTATCATGCCGACGCCGTTTTCAAGCTGCGGAAAATCACCGTAGTACTCGTAATCCGGCAGCGGAACTTCGGCAAGCTGAAAAAATTCGTCCGACGGAAAAGCTATTTTTTCCCGTCCGTCAGCCGTATACGAAGCGTTAAACTCATCAAAAATTTTCAGTACACCGCGCGCTTCGTCACGCGTGTACTTATGGAGCGGAAAAAGTCCGTCTCTGAATTTCGTAAGTCCCACGGGAACGGCTGCAATGCTGCGAACCGAACCGAGAGAGCCAAGACTATCAAGAGAAAAACGCAGTTCTTCACCGTCATTGATACCGGGGCACAACACCAACTGAGCATTTATGGCAATCCCCGCATCCGAAAAGCGTTTAAGTACCGACAATGCTTCGCCGGCATGCGGATTTTTCATCATTTTGACGCGAAGTTCCGGATTCATTGTATGAACGGACGCATTTATCGGACTGATATGCATTTTTATGATGCGCTCCACATCATGCTCGGAAAGGTTTGTCAGAGTAATGTAGTTTCCGAACAGGAAAGAAAGCCGTGAGTCGTCATCCTTGAAGTAAAGCGACGGCCGCAGCCCTTTCGGCAGCTGATCGATAAAACAAAAAATACAGTGATTCCTGCACGACATGTGTTTATCCATCAGATACGTTTCAAATTCAAGACCGATTTCGTCGCACGAACCAACACCGTGCAGCGTGCACTTCTTCATTTTTCCGTCGGAAGTAACGCGGCACAGCTTGAGTTTTTGTTCATCGGTATAAAATCTGTAGTCAAGCACATCGTTTATCTCATTTCCGTTAACGGAAACAAGACTGTCGCCCGCTCGGAAACCTTTTTTCCAACACGGCGATCCCTGAGCAACATTAAAAATTTTTACGGACATAATTTATAATCCGAGGCGGATGTTATCCGATTCCCATTTACTGCCGTCTGCAATCCGAATCAAAATCGAACTCCGTCCGCGGATGCGATTCATAACACCGCGCAAACTCAGACGGGTCAAAAAAAGCGAAAAAACGACAAAAGGACGGTCAACAGCAAAAAGGCGGGGAAGCATGCTCCTTCTCCACCTACGCTGATAAGTCAATGCAGAATAACAGACCGCAACCGGCGGATCAGTTCTCCTCTACAGTGATGACCTGGCGGCCGTTATAGTAGCCGCAGACGGGGCAAACTCTGTGTGCTCTCATAAAGTCGCCACAGTTACTGCATTTGACAATTGCGGGAACTGCAACCTTTGAAACATTCTGACGTCTTTTATCACGCCTTGCTTTTGAAACTCTTCTTGCAGGTACTGCCATTTTATTTAACCTCCTAAAACTGATTAACCAAATAAATCTTTAAGCACATCCCAACGTGAATCGGTCGGCTTTTCGCAGCCGCAAACGCCGTCGTTGAGATTACGTCCGCAAACGGGACAAAGTCCCCTGCAGTCTTCTTTGCACATAAAACGAGAAGGCAGCGAAAGGTAAATATCCTCTCTGACAAGCCCGTCGAGATCAAAACGCATATTATCCACAATAATATAGTCGTCATCATTTTCGTCGTCGAGGTGGGACACGAGAATGTGACGGATCGGGACGCGTGCATGCCGCAGCAAAGGCTTGCCGCACCTTGCGCAGAAAGTGGAATAGTCAAATTCCGCGCGTGCATCAAGATAAACAATGCCTGTTCTGTTGACAACTTCGCCGCTCACTCTTACGGGAGAGGTAAAGCCGTCGTCTTCGATGAAAAACTCACAGTTTATTTCTTTTTTTTCACCCTCACGGGCAAAAACGCTCTCAAGCTCAATAAACACAAATGTTCCTCCGAAAAACCCGTTGACGTTTCACGCACAAACGCACTGATTATTATACAAGCGGATTTGCCGTTTGTCAACAGCAAATCCGCTTTTTCATTTATTTCGTCACGATTTTTGTTCAGATCTCTTCGCAGCACTCAAAAATTGATGACGGAAGATTTTCTTTATCGGTGGAAACGGTGAAGACGAAATTAGTTTCGGTAAGTTTTCCGAGTCTTGCAATTTTTTGAAGGAAAGCGGCAAGCTCAGCATAATCTCTGCCGCCGATTTTGAGAGTGGCATCGATGAGAATATCGGTAACGTCGTGGTCACCTGCGCAAAGACCGCTCAAAAAGCCGTAAAAAGCGTCGTAACCTGAAATACCGTAGTTGTTCGCGGCAAGCAGTCTGACTTTGTAGTTGACCTGATAACGAAGAAGATCGTCCTTCTCAACACAAATGACGTGACCCTTCGATGCGGCAAGAGCATCATTCACGCACTCGATAAGTCTTTTTGTTTTACCTGTTCCTTTTTCGCCGATTAAAAGTTTTACCATTTTTGTTAGTTCCTTTCGATATATATTTATTTTCCGGAATTTTTACTTGATGCGTTCCGCAAGTTTGCCGGCAAGTTCCTCGTATCCGGGTTTGCCCAGAAGCGCAAACATGTTTTTCTTGTAGCTTTCGACACCGGGCTGATCGAACGGATTTACGCCGAGCATGTATCCCGAAACGGCGCATGCTTTCTCAAAGAAGTAGATAAGCTGACCGAGATCGTACTCATCCATTTTATCCGCCTCAATCACAATATTGGGCACACCGCCGTCATTGTGGGCAAGCACCGTCCCCTGAAACGCCATGCGGTTAATGTATGACATCGTTTTTCCTGCAAGGAAGTTAAGACCGTCGGCGTTTTCACTGTCCTCTTCAATCACCAAATCCGTTTTCGGTTCGGCGAACGTCACCACCGTTTCAAACAGCGTTCTTCTGCCCTCCTGAACATACTGTCCAAGAGAATGCAAATCCGTCGAATAAACAGCCGACGCGGGGAAAATGCCTTTGTTGTCTTTACCCTCGCTCTCGCCGAAAAGCTGTTTGAACCATTCGTTCATCATGGTGTAGTCCGGTTCATATGCGACCGACATCTCGATGCATTTTCCCTTATTATAGAGAATGTTTCTTATTGCGGCGTATTTGCAGCAGTCATTCGTAAAGACATCGCCTGCCGAATATTTATCCATTGCATCCGCCGCGCCTTTCATGATCGCATCGATATCAATGCCTGCGCACGCGATGGGAAGGAGTCCTACCGCCGTGAGCACGGAATATCTGCCGCCGACATCGTCCGGCACGACAAATTCCTCATATCCTTCGCGATCCGCAAGATTTTTGAGCGTGCCTTTCACCTTGTCGGTTGTTACGTAGATGCGTTTGCCGGCTTCGCAGCCGTACTTCTCTTCAAGAAGTTTTTTGAACACTCTGAAAGCGATGGCGGGTTCGGTTGTCGTTCCGGACTTGGAAATGACATTCACCGAAAAGTCATGATTTCTGCAATAACCGAGCACTTCGTTTATCTCTGTGGGGGAAATACTGTTGCCAAGGAAAAATATTTTCGGCGTGCCCGTCGCCGTAAGATTGTAGTTCTTCGATTTAACGAACTCGATTGCGGCGCGTGCGCCGAGGTACGAGCCGCCGATACCGATAACTACGAGTGCTTCTGAATCGGATATAACTTTCGCCGCTGCTTTTTTTATACGGGCGAACTCTTCTTTGTCGTAGTCGCGGGGCAATGTGAGCCAACCGTGAAAATCGTTACCCTGTGCATCCGCACTGTTTTCGTACAACTGCGCATTTGCGGCTTTGACCTGATGCGCAATCGCTTTTAATTCATTATCATTGACGAAACCGTCAAGGTAACGGCAATTTAGCTTTAATGACATAAATTATAGACCTCCGAAAAATCTTTCGATACCATTTTACTATATATTTTATAGAATTTCAATAAGCAACTTCCGAAATTTACACTTTATCTTCTGACAAATGCACCAAAAATACAGCGTATGGCGTTTGCAAGGGTCATTTCTTCCGCATTTTCCGCCGCCAACACGCGGCATTCGCCTATTTTTGTATCATTCACAAAAAACTCCGTTTTGCCTACCGTATCACCGCATTTCACCGGCGCACGCACGCTTTCGAAAAGCGTAGTCTTCTCTTTTATCTTTTCGCTGCTGCCCTTATCGATAAGCATTTCACCGCTGCTGCCGGCTTTTACGGCTATTTCCGAAACGACTCCGTGCGTGACGGGAACGCGTTCATCACCCGTAAGAACGGGGACGGCGGTGTATAATTCATATTTTGCGAATCCGTAATCAAGCAGCTCTTTCGCCGACGCAAAACGCTCTTTGCCGGACGGTGCACCGAGAATCACCGCGATAAGCTCCAGTCCGTCACGCTCCGCAGTTGCGGAAATGCAGCAGCCGGCTTTTGACGTTGTGCCCGTTTTCAGACCGGTCGCGCCCTTGTATGTACGTATCAGCTTATTCGTGTTTACGAGCTGAGTCTGTCCGCCACGCAATTCGTCCATCCAAATCATTGAAAACTGCCTCACGGAATCGTGTTTCAAAAGTTCTCGCGACATCAGCGCAATGTCATAAGCCGATGTCAGATGCGTGTCGGTGTCGTCATCAAGACCGGTGCAGTTATCAAAATGCGTATCGTTCATGCCGAGTGACGCCGCTTTTTCATTCATCATTTCCACAAAAGCGCGTTCGCTCCCCGCCAACGTTTCACCGAGCAGCGTGCAGGCATCGTTTGCACTGTAAACAGCCGTCGCTTTCATCAGTTCACCCACAGTCATGTTTTCGCCGGGTTCGAGCCAGATTTGCGAACCGCCTTTTTCGGCTGCGGTATCGCTGCACGTTACACTCATGTCGTACGAAAGTTTGCCGCTTTCAATCGCTTCGAAAACAAGCAGCATCGACATTATTTTCGTTACGGACGCAGGATAAAGCAGCTCGTGTTCATTGTTTGCAAGCAGAACCGTACCGGTGTTTCTATCCATCAAAAGGTACGATTTCGCCGAAACGTTCAATGCAGCCGACGTATTGACCGTAAGAAGCGCATCGGTGTAAATCTCCGCAGCAAAACCACCTTCGGCAGCCGTCATTTCATCTGACGAACAGGCGTACGCGCTTACAGATATTATAGAACACAAAAAAACTAAAACGGAAATTAAAAACACAGTTACTTTTTTCATTTTCGCGACCTCCGAAGTTTCTCTTATTCTAAAATATGTATATTTTCGGACGATAATTCATTTTTCGCTTGAATAAACGAAACGAACAAATTATAATCGGGAATATAACGTTGAAACGGGATTTGCGGTTAACTGCCGGCCGCCTGAAGGCAGCGGTTTTTCCGCCTACGGGATACGAAAGGGTTTTTTATGAAAATTGCATTTTATACACTCGGCTGCAAGGTTAACAGCTATGAAACACAGGAAGCGGCGGAGCTTCTCACATCAAAAGGACACACGGTCATTGCCGACGGCGGCGAAGAAGCGGATGTTTATATTGTAAATTCTTGCACCGTAACGGCGGAAAGCAGCCGCAAATCACGTCAGGCACTGCGCCGATTAAGAAACGAACACCCGGAAGCAATAATCGTGCTCACCGGCTGCTACGCGCAGGCATTCGCAGCAGAAGCAAGCGAAAAATGCGACGCCGACATCATAGTGGGAAACAAAACGATCTCAGAACTGCCGCGTCTGCTGGAAGAATTCAAACTCAACGGAAAACGCGTGACGGAGGTACTCCCGCATCTCAAAGACGATCCTTTCAGCGGACACGCCATACATAATTTTGAAGGACACACACGCGCATTCCTTAAAATTCAGGACGGCTGCAACCGCTACTGCACATACTGCATAATCCCGAAATCAAAGGGCTTTTCGCGTTCCAAGCCGCTCGAAAACATAAAAAGCGAAATAACAGAGCTTGCGAACCGCGGATACCGCGAAATTGTCTTTGTCGGCATCAATCTGTCTTCCTACGGAATGGATATCGGTTTGAACATATGCGACGCACTCGAACCGGCGCAAAACACACCGGGAATAGAGCGCATACGGCTCGGTTCGCTTGAACCGGATCACATAACGGACGAGGTAATAGCGCGCCTGTCAAAAATGTCAAAATTTTGTCCTCAGTTTCATTTATCATTACAAAGCGGATGCAACTCAGTTCTCAAGCGAATGAACCGTCATTACACTGCTGAAGAATATTACGAACTGTGCGAAAAACTGAAAAAAGCATTTCCAGAACTCTCATTGACGACCGATATTATTGTAGGTTTCCCGGGAGAAACGGAAGAAATGTTTGCCGAAACAGTGGAATTTGCAAAAAAAATACGCTTCATGAAAGTGCACGTATTTCCCTATTCGCCGCGTGAGGGCACACCTGCGGCAAGTTATCCCGACCAAATCAAAAACGGCGTAAAAGCGCAAAGATGCCGCACCCTGCAATCCGTCTGCGACAGCATCCGCACGGAAATACTGTCATCGTACAACAACAAAATTTTGCAGGTTTTGTTTGAAACGCCAAAAGGGGCCATCCAGCACGGTTATACAAAAAATTATATTCCGGTAAAAACTCCGAGCCTTGCAACGCTCACCGGAGAGATAAGAAATGTAAAAATAACCTCCGTCGACGAGGACGGCTGCATCGGTGAACTCGTATAACGATATTCCGCAATGACCGCATATAAAAAAGACTCCCAACAGGAGCCTTTTTTATATGCATACTGTCTTATTTACTTTGTACCGAAAATTCTGTCGCCGGCGTCGCCCAAACCGGGGACAATATATCCGTGCTCATTAAGACGCTCGTCAAGAGCGGCACAGTAAATGTCAATGTCGGGGTGTTTTTCCGAAAGAGCCTTAAGACCCTCCGGAGCGGCAATAGTGCACATGAATTTAATATTCTTGGGACCTCTCTTTTTGATGAGGGTTATGGCATCGATGGCGGAACCGCCGGTGGCGCACATCGGATCAACGACAATTACATCTCTTTCTTCAATATCGTGAGGAAGTTTGCAGTAGTACTCGACAGGCTGGAGCGTTTTGGGATCTCTGTAAAGACCTATGTGACCGACTCTCGCCGAGGGAATGAGGGTCATTACGCCGTCAACCATGCCCAACCCCGCTCTCAAAATAGGAACAATCGCAAGTTTTTTGCCGGAAAGCTGTTTAACTTTCGCTTTCGCAACGGGAGTTTCGATTTCGACTTCTTTAAGCTGGAGATCGCGTGTGGCTTCGTAGCACATAAGCATTGCTATCTCACCGATAAGTGCTCTGAATTCCTTCGATGCGGTGTTCTTATCGCGAAGAATCGCGAGCTTGTGCTGGATAAGAGGGTGATTTGTAATTGTAATGTTTCCCATTTTGATTTTCCTTTCACATGCAATTTTTCTGATTATACACCAGCGTAATTATTTTTTCAATAGCAAAGATATAAATTTTGAAATTTGAAAAAAAATCAAAATCTGTTTTCCAGTTCCGTAAGCTGATCAACGCGTCTTTGATGTCTGCCGCCCTCAAATTCGGTATTGAGGAAGACCTCTACGAGTTCAAGCGCCGCGCCCTCGCCGATAACACGTGCACCAAGACAGAGAACGTTTGCATCATTGTGCATTCTTGTGTACTTCGCGCTGAAATAATCGGAGCAGCACGCCGCACGTATGCCTTTTACTTTGTTCGCCGCAATCGATATGCCGATACCCGTGCCGCAGCACAGGATTGCTTTGTCGCATTCGCCCGACGTTACCTTTATACATGTTTTTTCGGCTTGAAGAGGATAATCGCACGACTGCGTGTCGTACGCGCCGCAGTCAATGTACGCCGTTCCCTTTTCATCAAGAAATTTTTTTATGGCTTCTTTGAGCGGGAAACCCGCATGGTCGCATCCCAATGCAATCATTTTTAACTCTCCTTTGATTTCCTTTCTCGTTCCGCCTGCGACAAACGCAAATACATGGGAAAAAGATCGTCGCCGTCGACAGGTTCAACACCGTTATTGTACATCATGTACGCCGCAAACGCAACACCCGAACCGTGCTGAAATGCAAAAAGTTCTGAAAAATACTCGATGCCGTCACAATCGCCGAAATATTTTTCGGCAACTCCCGCACCGTCGCCGACAAAAACCACAGGACGCGGATAAGCGGAAAGTTTTTCTTTAAGTTCATCGAGCTTCAAAGGCTCGTCGCGGCAAAGTCTTACCGTATTTTTGCCGTCAAACGAAAACAGCGCGGTATAGACCTGCGAACAACGCGCATCCATAACGGGGCAGATAGTGCAGTTTTTGCGTCTTACGGCACCGGCGAGAGCTTCAAGGGTCGAAACACCGTAAACGGGGACATGCCGTTCAAATGCCATTCCTTTAACCGCCGACACGCCTATTCTTATTCCCGTAAACGACCCGGGTCCCGCCGCAACGGCAATAATATCAATATCACCGAGCGTGAGTCCGCAGTTTTTAAGCGATGAATCCACCGCTGTCATCAGCGTCTGCGAATGAGTAAGTCCCACATTGAGATAAACATCGGATATTATTTTGCCGTCTTTAAGCACAGCCGCGCCGCACGAAACGGCGGACGTATCTATTCCGAGAACCGTCATCAGAAATCTCCTCCCGTAACCGTTATGACTCTGTCGTTATCTTTTTCCCCGCGCGAGATGTCGATGTATACGGTGTCATCCGGCAGATACTCCCGTATATTTTCGCTCCATTCGATAAAAAGAATACTCTCGCCGTCAAGATAATCAAAAAAACCGGTGGAATACAAATCGTCAAGTCCGGAAATCCTGTACATATCAAAATGATAAATATGCGGAGTCCCGCCGTAGTCGCGCACAAGCGCAAATGTCGGACTGCACACAAACGAATCGTTGCCATAGGCATTGAGCGCACCGCGAACGAATGCCGTTTTGCCCATTCCCATGCCGCCGGAAAACGCAACGACAGTGCCCGACGGTATGCCACCGCAAATTTTTTCAGCCGCAAGCATTGTTTCTTTTTCACTCGAAGAAAAATATTTTTTCAAGGCTATTCCCCCGAACTCTATTGAAATAATATGAATAAAAAGATATAATGTAAGAAAATGACTTTGGAGAAAAAAATGTCGAAATTTATAAATACAATAAAAACCGTACTGAAAGAAACGGATTTTTTGCTGTTTTTCCTTTGCCTTGCCGCATCGGGTTACGGCATTTTAATGGTATACAGTGCAACCCTCGCCGAAAAAGATCCCGAAGCGTTTATTTCACGCGATGCGCGGACGATGCTGCTTGCCGTTGCCGTCGGCGCGGTCGGAGCGTTGATAATCTCGTTTATCGACTACAATTTCATATCGAAAATGTTTCCGGCGATTGGCGCGGTGTGCGTCGCGCTGCTTTTGCTTACGCTGTTTATCGGCGTCGGCCCCGCCGAGCGTCCCGACGCAAAGACATGGATAAAACTCGGTTCGACGGGACTGTTTTTTCAGCCGTCGGAATTGTTGAAAATAGGTTTTATTATAACATTAAGCATGCATATTGAGCTTATAGGCGACCGTCTGACAAAATTCATACACATAATTCTGCTCGGTCTGCACGCGGCGGTTCCGATAGGACTTGTCGCGCTGTCGGGCGATATGGGCAGCGCACTTGTTTTCGTGCTGATTTTTATAGCCATTGCATTTTGCGCGGGTGTGCAGCTGCGATATTTCGTAATAGGCGGTGCAGCCGTATGTGCGGCAGCACCCGCAGTGTGGTATTTCCTCTTTGACACTACGCAGAAAGAGCGTTTCCTCGGACTGATTTCCCCCGAACTGTACGCCGATGTAATGTATCAGCAGGAGCAGGGACTCAAAGCATTGCGAAACGGCGGACTGACGGGTGAGGGGCTGTTTCACGGCACGCTCACGCAGCAGGCAAACGCCATTCCCGAAGCGGAAAACGACATGATATTCACCGCAATCGGCGAAGAACTCGGCTTCGTAGGCTGCATTCTGGCGCTCTTGCTGCTGCTTGCAATAACGATAAAAATAATATCCGTGGGGCGTCACTCGAAATTCGGTGCAACGTCGCTGATGTGTTACGGCACCGCCGCAATGATAATGAGTCAGGTGATAATCAATGTCGGCATGTGCCTTAAGCTGCTTCCTGTTATCGGAATAACGCTCCCGTTTTTCAGCGCGGGCGGTTCATCAAATCTGTGCATATACATAGGCATAGGACTTATCATGAGCATATACAGGTTTGACCGTGAACGGGAAGCAACCAACGTACGCATTTACCCAATCATCGGCGCAATGTAATTCAAATGCAACTCACTCGACCTTTTCAAGATGCGCCGCACCTGCCATGAGTTTTTTTGTACCGCATGTTTCAAATGCGACTTCCAAAAGAATATCGTTGGCAAGCGGCTGCGCCAAAACGACAAGTCCGCTGCCGAATTTTTTATGAAGCACCGTGTCGCCGACCTTAATGTCGGCGGGCGGCGTTTTTTTATATTCCGCCGACACGGACACAATTTTCGGCGATTGACGAACGGTACGGTTCGAAGACAAACCGCCTGCGCCGCGTGACGAGCCGCCAAACGACGAATTCGAATATCCGCGACTGCGTGCGCCCGCGTAACTCTCCGCATTTTCGGTAAAGTAACGTCCGCGTTTTTCGGCAAAACCGCCGAACGAACCGTAATACCCCGCGCCGGACATTCTGCCGGAAGGCGTTGTGTTCTCCGTGAGATCCGACGGAATCTCGGAAATAAACATGGACGGCGGATTCATTGTCGTCTTGCCAAACTGCATTCTGCTGTAGGCATTGAGCATGTAAAGTTTCTTCTTAGCGCGTGTTATGCCGACATAGCAAAGCCGGCGTTCTTCCTCAAGAAGCGTGGGTTCATATACCGACTGCTGCGACGGAAACACGCCGTTCTCCATTCCGACGAGGAACACAACGGGAAATTCAAGTCCCTTTGCCGCGTGCAGAGTCATAAGCGTAACGGTATCGACATCGGCATTGTAATTGTCGATATCCGAAAGCAGCGCAACTTCCTCGAGAAAACCTTCGAGCGTGGCGTTTTCACCGTTTTCTTTTTCATATTTCGCCAGAGTCGAATAAAGCTCGTCAAGGTTCGAAATGCGCTCATCGCGTTTGGCGGGTTCTTCGTTTTCGAGCGACTTTATGTACCCGGACTCATTCATTACATATCTGAAAAGCTCCGCAATGCCTTTTTCATCGGCGGCGGCTCTGAAAGATTCCGTCATTTCAGCAAACAGCTTGAGTTTCGATGCGCTGCGGGACAGCGCATTATACTCGTCCGCATTTTTCATGACTGTAAATATCGGTTCGCCAAGACGAGATGCGATTTCAAACATGTTATTGACGGTAGTTTCACCTATCTTGCGTTTCGGTTCGTTTATGATTCTGCGCAAACGCACTCCGTCATTCGGATTCGAAATAACCGCAAGATACGCGAGCGCATCTTTTATTTCTTTTCGGTCATAAAATCGGTGTCCGCCGATAATTCTGTAAGGAATCCCGGCGCGGACAAGCGCACGCTCTATATTGTTTGACTGCGCATTCATTCTGTAGAGCACAGCGCAATCGGAAAACGAAAAATCTTTTCCCGACAGATCCGTTACGGTATCCGCAACAAAAACGCCCTCATCCGTATCGGTGGGACAGGTACGCAGAATTATTTTTTCGCCGCGCCCGTTTGAAGTCCAAAGGTTCTTTCCCTTGCGTTCATGATTGTTTGCAATGACGGCATTTGCGGCATCGAGAATAGTCTGTGTCGAGCGGTAATTTTCCTCCAGACGAATAACAAGCGCGTTTTCGTTTTGTTCCTCAAAATTGAGTATATTTTCAATATTTGCGCCGCGAAAGCTGTAAATGCTCTGGTCGTCGTCGCCCACAACGCACAGGTTATGATGCGATCCGGCAAGCAGGCTTACAAGCACATACTGCGCATGGTTTGTGTCCTGGTATTCGTCGACCATGATATATCTGAACTTGTTTTGATAGTAATCGAGCACCTCCGCGTCCTGCCGAAGCAGCCGCACTGTGTTCACGATGATATCATCAAAATCCATTGCGTCGGCCTCTTTGAGCTGACGCTGATAGTCGGCATACACCTTGGCAATCTCGTTTTTGCGTGCATCGTATTTTTTCTCCGTATCGGCAAAAAAATCTTCGGGCGCAATAAGTTTGTCCTTTGCTTTTGAAATTTCATTCAGAACGCTTTTTACCGGCAAATGCTTTTCGTCAATGCCGAGCCGGTACTCACAGTCTTTTATGACGCGCTTTGAATCATCTGTATCGTAAATGGTAAAATGCGACGAATAACCGAGTCTGTCGCCGTATCTGCGCAAAATGCGTACACATGCGGAGTGAAACGTGCTTGCCCAGATCTCGTTGCCGTCATCACCGAGCATTTTTACAAGACGTTCCTTAAGCTCATTCGCCGCTTTATTTGTGAATGTTATTGCTAAAATTTGCCAAGGCTTCGGTGCATCGACCGACAGCATCGGCTTCACGCGCTCATAAAGCGAAGAATCCCCCGACAGATAATCGGAGAGGAGTGTTTCCGCCTGCGATTCCGTTTCGAATCCCGTATACATTCTGTCTGAATTATAAGCGTTGCCAAACTCCATAAGATACGCTATGCGGTTAACAATAACAGTGGTTTTACCGCTTCCCGCACCCGCAAGAATAAGCAGTGGCCCATGAACTGCGGTCACTGCTTTGAATTGCGTATCGTTAAGTCCTAAAAATTTTTTTCTGATTATTTCTTTTCGGAGCGCCGAAAGTTTTTCGTTTTCCATACAACCTCTTCTCAACCATCAAGCTCAACATTGACGGTAATCTCATCGTCAAAACCGAAATCGGGTGTAAACCCGCCGCTTTTTTTCGCGCCGGGCTTCGTGCTGTCGTCATCGTCTTCCGACAAAAGCTTCATAAAAGCCGAAGTAAATTCAGGCGAACCGACGGGCAGTTTAAAAATTTCGCTCATCTCGTCATCCGATATATCGGACGACTTCCCGGCGTTACCGGCTGTGTCGACTGCGTCGGCTTTTTCGGCTTTCACGGCTGTATCGCTTTCTTCGTCTTTTACGTCAGCGGCGGCTTTTTCTGCGTTATTCGTTTCCGACTGCGCCTGTTCTTCCGATTTCACCATTGGTTCGGAGTCGTCCGCCGAATCCGTTTCGGCATTTTTGTCGGTTTTTTCGCTGAGAAACACGTCAAAAGAACCGAGCATAGCCTTAATTTCATCAACCGCAACAGCGGCGTTCTCCATGGATTCACTGCATTTTTTAAGCGCATCGGAAATTTGCACCGCCGAGCTTACGGCGGCGGATGCCTTAACGGACGCTGCTTCAAACACGGAAGACGTGCGCTTGCTTGCTTCGTTTATGAGCGTATCGGAGAAACGTTTTGCCTCAAACATTGTCGCTCCGAGTTTTTCCTCAGCCTTGCGGGCAATATTGCAGCCATCGCATTTTCTCTTTTCGTCAACAAGCTCTCTGCGTGCGTTTTCGGCGTCGTCGCTCTTCGCCTTGCACTCGGCTTTCAGCTTCTCATTTTCCTGCAAAAGCCGGTTTTTTTCTTTCAGAAGGTTTTCGATATATGCGATAACTTCGTTTCTGTTAAATCCGTTAACCGCCGAACGGAACTTAATACTTTCGGACATTTTCATCAACCACCGATTCAATTAATAACATGATACAAATTTTAGCACAATCCGCACGCAATTACAAGTATTTTGTAAAAGCGGCGGCTACTTTTCTTGCCTGTCCCGACAACAGCGAACAAGAAAGCGAATTTATCAAAAAAAACCGCCGCACAGTTAAAGGCGACGGAAAAAAGATTATTTTTTAGTAAGCGACGCTCCACTTTTGTTCAAAGAGAAGTCCAAGGTCGCAGTTCTCGACTTTGACAACAACAAGAGCCGTAACTTTGTCGAAGTGAAGAATGCAAGGAGAGTTGAAATCAAAATCGGTAATATGACCGCTCGCCTTATCAATCTTCGCCGTCACGGTGCATGTCGCATACTTTGCGTGCAGTCCCTCAAACTTGATAAGCGAACCTGCCGCACTCGAAACGTCTTCCGTACGAAGCAGCGGACCGATAACGCCGGCAGAACCTTTGCCCGCTTCGGAGTCCACTTCGTAGTTTGAATCCGTACCGGTCGACTTGAGTATTACTTCATAGTACGTGCCTTTGTCGTTGCAAACCGCAGAGGAAATCTGACTCGGGGAAATACTCAGTTTCGTAACACCCACGGGCGGAAGATCGCTTGCGGTCTTTGTAAGAACCTCACTGTTGGGCTTCATGAACTGGTTCATAAGGCTCTCACAAAGACTCTTGATTTTTTCGTTGTCGCCTATCTTGATTATTTTGTTGTAGTTTGTTGTATTGTCGTAAGTTCTCGTAACTTTCTTTGCGTCGGTTGCAATCTTATTATATGCCGTAACGTAGTAGTTTATAATTTCCTCTTTTGTCGAGGGTTTGGAACTCGCGGTATTTGAAGCATCCGCGGAAGTTGCGGGAGTTTCCGCAGCCTTTGTGGGAGCTTGCGTATTATTCTCGGAAACGGCTGTCGCCTGTGTTGCGGGAGTTTCCTCGTTATTCTGCGCCTGAGTCGCGGGAGTCGCGGAATTATCCTGAGCCTGTGTCGCGGGAGTTTCCGTTGCCGCCTGTTCGCTTGCAGCTGTCGCCTCCTGTGACGGAGTCTGTGTTTCGACCGGAGTTTCCGACGCGGGAGCATCATTGCCGCTGCCGCCGGAATTATTCGGATCGTAAAGGTTGCTGATAGCGGGAATATTGCAGGCAGGCACATCAACTTTTATCGTGACGCACGAAGCCATGGAGAGAAGAGACACAACCGCTGCAGTCAGAGCAATTGCCTTTTTAATTTTCATTGTGAATTACCTCCGTATAATCATACGTGTTAATTTTAACGGCAAGACAGGCATGTTGTCAATAGAAATTTTGTAAATATTCTTTTTTTTCGATGTTTTCTTGTTAGATTAAAGAAAAATGACAACTTTTTTTCCAAAAAAGTATTGCGTTGCCAACCCAAATAGTTTATACTAACACGTAGGTACGCCTTTCGGTTTTCTCGCAAAAACCAACCAACCGGCAGGTATGCTCACAAAAAAAACGGAAAGGGCTAAAATGTAATGAAAAAGAGCACCAGACTTTTACTCTCAGCTATTGCATGCACACTGGTTGTTGCCATCCTTGCAATCTCCTCTTTGGCATCAATCAAACTCGGCGATGCCGACGGGGATCAAAAGGCAATCAGCGTTTCGGATGCCCGTCAGATTCTTCGTTTCGCCGTCGGTCTCGACGTGCCTCAAAACGATGAAATCAGAGCGGCGGCGGATGTTGACAGAGACGGTAAAATCACCGTAACCGACGCAAGAACCGTTCTTCGCGTGGCTGTCAATCTTGACACCATCCCCGACGAACCGGCAATAAAACCCGTCGAAACCACCGCAACCGAACCGGTTGCGACCGTCGAACACGAGGAAACCACCGCGAAAAGCGAGGAAACCACCGCGAAACGCGAAAATACTACAGAAAAAACGACTGCAACTAAACCCACAGAAAAAACTACCGACAAACCGACAGAACCGGCCGTAACAGCAAAACCCGCCGACCCCACAACAGAACCGACAACCGTGCCGACGACTGAACCGACAACCGTGCCGACGACTGAACCGACAACCGTGCCGACGACTGAACCGACAACCGTGCCGACGACTGAACCGACAACCGTGCCGACGACTGAACCGACAACCGTGCCGACGACTGAACCGACGACTGAACCAACAACCGTACCGACCACAAAGCCGAGTGAAGAGCCGACGACGAAACCGTCGACCGAACCGACCACAAAACCAAGTGAAGAGCCGACGACGAAACCGTCGACCGAACCGACCACAAAGCCGAGTGAAGAGCCGACGACGAAACCGTCGACCGAACCAACCACAAAGCCGAGTGAAGAGCCGACCACAAAACCGTCGACCGAGCCGACCACAAAGCCGAGTGAAGAGCCGACGACCGAGCACGAACATAACTTTGAATATAAGCAGGTCGACGCAGTAGTAGGATATTCAGATTGGTCGAACGGCACCCACATGAAGACCTGCGCGTGCGGCGTGACCACAGGCAATCCCGAAGACTGTTCATTCGATGAAAAATTCCAATATGTAGATCAAAACGGTAACGACACCGATCAAGGACCCACATGTAGAAAAGGCGCAAATTTTTACCGTGTATGCTCCATCTGCGGCGGAAAAAAACAGGACAGTTTTGGAAAACTCCCGCATAAGTACAACAAAGACAATACAGAGCTTGTATCTGAAACGAAAGCGGCAACATGCACCGAACCAGGTGAAATTGAAGTAAAATGTGAGTCTTGCGAGATTTACACTAAAATATTCACAACTCCCGCACTCGGTCACGATATAGTCGACACAGATCTTACAGAGGGTGAGTCTGTTCACTGCGACCGCTGCGGCGAGGATATTGCCCCCGCCGATTTCGACTATAACGATAACGAGTTTAACATCTACAAGAACGGGAAATACTACTATAAAGGCAGAATAAAGACACTTATAGGAACAAACACATATACGGGAGATCCGATATACGAAACATCGGAAATGACGCTTGCCATAAATCCCGGACAGTCTGTATACATGAACATGCCGTTCGACGGTTCCACCGAAATCGGATATCTTGCATATAAAGACAAAGACCTCCTCGGAAATACAGTCACAAAAAAATACTTCGAGACTTTCTTTGAATCTGAAAACGAATCTGAAAAAAAGAGATACTACTTCTACCTCGAAGATTATATGGTAGACATGATTTCAGACGGTGATGAAAGCATGGATTTCCCGAGTCCCGACGATGCCGATTTTAAGGTATCAACGGATTTTAATCTCAAAGACACAGAAAAAGCGCAGGTCGTTTATCAGGGAAATGTTTGTTCAAGATTCACGTATAAAAATGATGACACAACATACCGCGTTT